>JBDUEH010000060.1:0-8869 GCA_040002555.1 Gemmatimonadales bacterium
TTCTGGCTGCGTCCCGAGCCGCGTTCTTCCTTTTCTTCCGATTCCACTTGGTCAGACTCCGAAGCGTCATGGCGCAGTTCAAGCCGCACCGATACTGTTATAATCCGAGACGAAAAATAGCGTAATCAGACCGGCATCGCGCACGGCGGATGACGTTCCCTCCTGACCACTCATCTCAATTCCGATGATCACTGCCATCGTCCTGATCAAAGCCGAGCCGAAGTCGATTCCGCAATGCGCGACGCGGCTTGCCGGCATCGAAGGAGTGTCAACGGTGTATTCAGTTTCCGGTGAATGGGATCTCGTGGCCGTCGTGGAAGTCACCGATTACGAGGGCGTCGCGAGCGTCGTGACCGAGCACGTCACAACGGTTCCCGGTATTCGTAACACCCAGACCCTGACAGCTTTCAGGGCGTATTCGAAGAAGGACCTGGAGCAGGCGTGGGACATAGGGCTGGAGTGATTTCATCGGCCGATCGAGACGAAAGGGGTAACTGGCCGGGATCTGCGCACGAAGCGCGACGATTCATCCAGGACAGGCTTCCTGGAAGCGCGCCCGTCGAAGGACTCTCGGCTGAGGCGAACAGATACGGTCGGGCTGACGAGCCGGCTACGCTGGTCGAGCCATCGGTCACCGAGACCGACATTTTTCGCGCGATCACGGTCGTTGCTCCGGACGAGCCACCTGGCGAAAGCGGATTCACCGGATTTCTCGACGGAACGCAGAAAATCACAATCGTCAATCAGCGTGAAGGAGTTCCGATTGTGTGGGCGACTGTTTCCGCAGCGGTGCGGGTGAGAGCAAACAGGAGAATGGTTTCGTGGCCGACTCGCGGTCCAAGCGTCCGTGGCCGTTTCTACGTTCCGTTTCGCTATCTCGGCGCGTTAAGCGAGGAGCTCAAGAGCGATCCGCGCGTTGTTGACACCACTCGCGAAGTGGCTGGCGAAGAAATTCCGTCGCGCCACCCGGCCGCTTTGATGGAAGCCGCCGTGAAGCGGGTTCAGTTTGACCGTGAAGATGTTGAGCGGGACCTGGCTGAGGCGTGGTGCCAGACTGAATCGACGGCGCTCTACGTTGATGGCAGCATCACGACGAGCCGCATTTCCTCGCGATCCGAGCTCGCGGTTGGCGTCATCAAGTCGCATCGGCGGCTGTACGCGGACGGCGATGCGTTTCGAGTCCTGGTGAATCTTCGCGCGGGTGAGCGGTCGTCCATTTTCACCGTTGCGTCCCGGAGTCGGAATACGGTGGCGAGTTGGTACGTTCGAGTTCGCGACCCGGTGGGGCACGATGCGCTGTTCGGACTTCTTCGGGTCGAGGTGCTGGATTCTCCCAACATGTCAGAGAGGGCCGATAAGATTTCTCGTTGGGTAGTGGCGGAGAGCTCACCGCTCGCGCTTCCCGATCCGCGATGGGACAAAATGGCGTACGGCATTCGCGACACCGAAGAATTCCTGAGGGCGATTTCGTGAGTGAGGCACTTGGCCGGGTCGTTGCGACGGAAAGAAAGCCAAACACTCCGCACGAATTCCATTTCTGGACGTCGCTGGATTGTCCAGTTGGAATTGGCACGATCGTGCGTGTTGACGGTGCGCACCCAGTGGACGGAAAAATTCCGCATATCTACGGCATCGTGGTCGAAGGCTTCAGCTACACCGACCTTCAGACGCCGATGTACGACGTTCTCAGTCACGATGGCAATCCATCGAAAGCCGGTTTCGCGGTAACGGAGCGCGCAGAGATTCGGCTCTACACTGCGGCGGTGCTGCGTCAGATTCCCGAGGAGCCTCTTCAGCCCGTTCCGATGGGCGAAGTTTTTCTCGCAGGTGAAGAAGACGTTGCTACAGCGCTTCGAATGGACGGGTACCTCAAGGAAGGCGCGAATACCGGCATTCCGGTTGGAGTCTATCGGGCAGGTGCGACCGACTCAGTCATCTACCTGGACGCCGATTTCCTGCTCGGTCCCGAAGCCGCGCACCTGAATATCTCCGGAATGTCGGGACTTGCGACAAAGACGAGCGCCGTCGAGTGGCTGCTCGCATCACTGTTCGCGCATTTCCCGGCGAGTAAAGGCTCCGTTGCTGCCGTTTGCTTCAACGTGAAAGGCCCGGATCTCTGTTTCCTCGATCAGCCTGGAACGCTCGAGGACCGCGACAGGGAGATGTACGAAAAGATGGGAGTGAAGCCTGGCCCGTTCGAGAACGTCACGTATTTCGCGCCGTACACGGCCAAGGGGTTTGGACTGAACACACTTCGTTCGAACGAAGAGCTTCTGTTCAACGTCAAGCCACTCACGTGGGGGCTTCGCGAAGTTCTTCAGTACGCCGAAGTGCTATTGAACAAGGACGACATCGACGCAAAGGCAGATGCGCTGATCGACTTCATTACGGAGCGGGTTGTCGACAGAAAGTTCGATCAGGATCCGTACTTGTCGAAAGATCACACAGTTCAGTCGTTCGGCGATCTCGAGAACTGGTTCCGTGATCTTCTTAGGGGAATGGAAAGAGCAAACGCGGAGTCGTGGCGAACCCATCACATCGCGACGATTCGAAAAGTTCGCAACAGGTTGTCGAATATCTCGACAAGGTGCGCCGGTCTCGTCACCGACACCGGGGACGTGAGCGATCTTCCGTTCGGGAGCTTCGAGGACCGGGCGGTGTATGTAGTTGACGTCGCAACACTCGAAGAAGACGCGCAGGATCTGATCTTCGCGCGAATCGTCTCAAAGCTTCGCGAACATCTCGAGCGTCGCGATCTCGGCGTGAAGCACCTCGTCGTTTTTGTCGATGAGCTCAACAAGTACGCTCCTGGCGACGGGCAAGACACCTACGTCCGGAAAATGCTTCTCGATATCGCGGAGCGAGGTCGGTATCTCGGGCTCGTTCTGTTCAGCGCGCAGCAATTCAGGTCTCAGGTTCATCGCCGGGTTGTCGGCAATTCGGGTACGGCTCTGTATGGGCGAATGGACGGCGACGAGCTGGCGACTCCAGGCTATTCCGTGCTCAGTCCGGCGACGCGCATCAAGCTCGCGACTTTGGAAAAGGGTCAATTGATGGTCCGTCACCCGCATTTCACACAACCGATCTTCGTTCGCTTTCCGCGTCCCGCAGTAATGCAGGGCCGCGACGGTGCGGACAAATTTCCACAGGCAACCGACGTTACGCTCGAGCACGCTCTGTATCGCTCACTACGTGGGGTAGACGACAAGATCTCGATGGCGTGGGTCAAGGATCTCGTTTCCCTGTACGATGAAGACGAGCTGATTGCCGCCCGGAACGCGACTCTGGTCGCCAAGCCGGCGAACGTTCGAGCGTTTTTCGAGTCGCGACTGAAGAAGAAAATCCCGGCTCAGCCCGTGTTCAACGGCGGATTGGCTCCTCGCGAGACAGTCACCGCGCGCACACTTCCTGACGACGATCCGTATGGCCTGTAGGTCGGTCCTCGTGGTGACCCTTGCACTGGTAGCCAGTGCGTTGTCCGCGGATGCGCAGGCTGTCCTGCTTCAAATCAATCCGCGGGTTGGTGACACGCTGAGCGTTCGGATGAATCAGGAGGTCGAAATGACGGGAACGCCGACCGGATGCCCCACGGGCTTCGCTACACCGCCCAGGAACACGAAGGAGAGTGAAACGCGGCTTTGCACCGAATCAACCCGCAAGATGACGACGATGACCGAAGTGTTCAGTCGCGCGATTGTTCGGAAAACGAGCAAGGACGGCGCGATGGTGACTGCCGTGACCGATTCGATTCGTACGTCCATGTCCAATGGCAAGACCAAACGCACGACCCCCACCAGGCTCAACGAACCGAACGACGAGATCGACATGCGCGTTGCCAGGGACGGCGGTGCCGAGGTTGTCGACGAAAACGCAACTGACGAGCTTCGTGCAGTGTTTGGGCAGATGCCGGCAGTGCTGTCGCGAAAGCCGGTTTCTCCAGGCGACACGTGGAAACGCCAGATGAGCATTCCAATTGCGGGCGAGGACGGTGCGGGCGGTCTTGTGAGCGCTACTTTTCAGCTCGATTCAATCGGTCACAACGGAGACATTGCGTACATCTCCATGCGCGGCCGGCTTTCACACGATCACAGGGACGGAAGAGTGTCCGAGTTGACGGGGTGGCTCAACGGTACGATGCAGCTCGACCGGCGGCTCGGATGGATCACCGAAACCCGCGCGATAATCGACGCCACGTCCAGGATTGAGTCGGTCTCCGGTGGACCGCCGATGGTCGTGCACACTCACGTCACGCAGCAGCTGAAAGCGTCACGATCGAAATGAAGCTCGTTCACCTCTCGGACCTGCACCTCGGCTACCGTCAGTATCATCGGAGTACAACAGGCGGCCTGAATCAGCGAGAAGCGGATGTCGCGCTGGCGTTCAAGAAGACGATGGATGCGGTCATCGATCTGAAGCCCGACGTGATCGTGATCGGCGGGGATGTATTTCACAGCGTCCGCCCCACGACTCCAGCAATCCTTCACGCGTACAAACAGTTCGCTCGTCTGAGGGAGCAGCTGCCAGACACGATCGTGGTGATGGTGGCGGGCAATCACGACACACCTCGCACTACCGAAACTGGACACATCATCCGCCTCTTCTCGGCGCTCGGCGTCACGGTGGTCGATACAGCGCCCAAGCGGCTAACATTTCGCGACGGAGAGCTGTCGATACTGGCGATCCCCAGTCAGCCGGGAAAACCGTGGCCCGCATTCGATCCTGATCCGGCCGCCCGTTACAACGTTCTACTGATCCACGGTGCTGTTGAAGGAGTCGTCAAGAGGTTCACGCCCATTTCTGAGCCAGGAGTGGGTGACCTCACCGTAAATCAGCTCAGCGACGAGCGCTGGGATTACATCGCGCTTGGCCATTACCACGTTTATCACCAGGTCGCAAAAAAGGCGTTCTACTCTGGGTCGCTCGAATACACCAGCACGAACGTCTGGGGCGAGGTTGACGAAGAGCAGGAGAAGCGCGTGGATGGCCGGCCGATTCCGGGAAAGGGATTCATCGAACGAGACCTGGCCACCGGGGCGCACGAGTTTCGGAAGGTTTCCCTCGCTCGTCGCGTCGTGGACCTTCCGGCGATCCAGGGCGCCAGCTTGTCCGCATCAGAGCTGAGTGACGCCATAACCTTTGCCGTCGAATCGTCGAAGGAAGGAATCGAAAACAAGATCGTCCGGCTCGTCGTCCGTGACGTACCACGTCACGTCCTCCGCGACATCGATCATCGGAAGATCCGCGAGTTCAAGCGAAGCGCGTTGCACTTCCTGCTCGACGTACGAAAACCGGCTCCCGTTCGCATCGACATGAGCGGTGCGCCTGGCAGGCGCGCATCGTTGATCGAGACGGTGAAGATCATGCTCGAGACACGTGACATGACTCCCGGGATCGATCGACAGTCGCTCGTCGATCTTGGAATGCATTACCTGCTCGAAGCCGATCGTCTCGCTCCTGCGTTGTCGGGAGACGACACTTGAAGCTACTCGCGCTCCGCCTTTCGAATTTCCGCCAGCACGTGTCGACGGAGATTGAATTCGAATCGGGAATCACCGGCATCATCGGTCCCAACGGTGCGGGAAAGACGACCATCCTCGAAGCAATTGCGTTCGCTCTCTATGCGTGGGGTCGGTCAACTCGCGAGCAGATGCTTTCGCTCACCGCGACACCGCGTCAGCAGCTCAGAGTCGAGCTGGAGTTCGAGCTGGGTCGACACAAGTATAAAGTGGTTCGTGGAAGAGCCACTGCTCAACTCTTTCTCGACGGCGATGCTGCACCCATAGCCGATTCGCCT
The DNA here is from genome assembly GCA_040002555.1 of Gemmatimonadales bacterium. Taxonomy (GTDB): domain Bacteria; phylum Gemmatimonadota; class Gemmatimonadetes; order Gemmatimonadales; family Gemmatimonadaceae; genus UBA4720. The sequence continues at coordinate 5,795 of JBDUEH010000060.1, forward strand.
GCGTCGGTCACCGAGCGCCTGCAGCGACTTCTGGGGATGTCCCGCGACGAATTCTTCCGAACGTACTTCACCGGTCAAAAAGAGCTCGCGCTCATGGCAGCCATGGTTGCCTCCGAGCGCGCCCGCTTTCTCTCAAAGGTCCTCGGGTACGAAAAACTCCGTCTGGCCCAGGACATAATCGGCGACAGAAGGCGAACACTGAACGCCGAGATCGCCGGTCTTCGCGCGGGAATGCCGGATCCTGACGCGGTCGAACGCGCAGTAACGGAAGCGCGCGAGCGAGTTGAGCAGGTAAGCTCAATTTCACAGAGTGCCGATCACCGATACGCGCTGGCCGACGGTACTCTTCGTATGATCGCGCCGAAGTGGGATCTTGCTCAGGGCAACCGCGACAAGGCGCAGTCGATTCTTGCCGACATCGGCGCAAACGAGCGGGAAGAGTCTTCACTCGCGCGTAACGTGGAGCGTGTAACGGCCGAGCTGGCGAATGTCGCCGCGGCGCGATCGGAACTGGAGAAACTCCATCGCTCACTCGAACCGATTGGCGAACTCCGCGACGAGCTCAACATTCTGGACGAGATGTATCGGGAAGAAGGTCGCAGAAAGACGCTCGTCGAAGGGGAGCAATCTCTCCGCGAGGAGCTCGATAAGCAGCGAGCGCGGTACACAGTGATCGAGAAAGCCCCCTCGCAAGAAGAGGAAGTCACACTCGAGCTCGAGAAGAAGCGGGACGAGCTGGAAGACGCGCAGGGCGAGCTGGAAGCGCGGCGAACAGAGTGGGTCCGTGACCGGCAGGACGCCGATACGAAGCTTCGCGACATGCGAAAGCAGTATCAGGAAATCCTCGAACAGCGAGAGCGCGTCATCTCCCTCGGCGCAGACGGGGCATGCCCCACATGCAGTCGAAGCCTTGGCGAAAATCTTCAGACGGTGGTCGACCACCTCACCGAGTCGACCGAGAGCCTGCGGATAGATGGTGTCTACTACAAGAACCGGTTTGAGCAGCTCGCGGATATGCCGACGAACGTCCGCGATCTCGATGAGAGGCGACGCACGCTCACGGCGGAAACCGCGGCGCTCGAGCGAAAACTAGCGCGCGTACAGCTCGCGGTTCAGGAACTCACCGGTCTCGTCCGGGACATGACGGCGAAAGAACGGCGGCTGGAGCAGATGCGGCGTGACATATCAGTTATCGCCCGCGGTTTTGATGCAGCCCGACACGATTTCGTGAAGACGGAGATCGGCCGCCTTTCCCCGCTCGAGGGTAACGTCGCGCGTTTTGGCGCGCTGATTGAACGCGAGCCGCAGCTACTCAAGGAAAAGCTCGAGTACGGTGCGACTCTGTCGTCGATCGAGCAACTCCTCGGAACTTTGCGCGTGCGTCACAAGCAGATGTCGTTCGCGGCGTCCGACTATGACCGGCTGAAAGCCGACTACGAGCGCTGTTTCGCCGAAGCGCGCATGGCTGAGCTCGACGCTCACACTTCGAGCGGAAACCTTCGCAATGCGAGAGAATCGCTCGCCAGGGCGCTGGTATCCGGCGATGAATCGCGGATCGTTCAAGCGACTGTGGCCGAGCGCGAGAGGGAACGACGGCTTCACGAAGAGCTCGACCGCGCGTTCAACGACATGCGCGCGACATTGAATGCTACGTTGCGGCCCGAACTCTCCGAGCTGGCGACTACGTTCCTTCGTGAGCTCATGGATTCGCGCACTGCGGAGATCGAGCTCGACGAGAAATACAACATCACGGTTCTCGAGGATGGCATAGGCAAGCCGGTCCTTTCGGGCGGCGAAGAGGATCTGGCCAATCTCGTGTTGCGTCTTGCTGTATCGCAGATGATCGCGGAAAGATCTGGTCAGGCATTTTCGCTCCTTGTTTTGGACGAAGTCTTCGGCTCTCTCGACGAGACACGACGGTTCAATGTCCTCGAGCTATTGCGCGCGTTGCGAGATCGGTTTGAACAGGTAATTCTCATCACTCACATCGAGTCGGTCCGCGATGGCCTCGATCAGGTCATCTCGGTGCGCTATGATTCATCGCTCGCAGCCTCAGTGGTGGAGCAAAGTGTCGGCGGCGGAACAGCTCATTCGGCCGATCGCGACGCCAGCGAAGAGTTCGAAACTGCCGGAGCTGCGTGATGGCAGTATCGAGTGCCTGGCGTCAGCCGAAGTCTCCGTCGGGTCCTCATCCCATTCGCGAGGCGGACATCAGCCGCCTGAACGACGTATTCAGCGAAGCATTCACGGACCGCTACAGAAGAGACGGGCTCGCCGGCGTTCGCGTGCCCAACCTGAATCCAGCGGTCTGGAGATTCGCGATTGCTGACGCAGGCAGGGGAGCAATGCTGTGGCGTGACGAAAAGAACAACATTGTCGCCTTCAATGTTGCTCATTTGTCGGGCACCGAGGCGTGGATGGGTCCGCTCGCGGTTCATCCAGACTATCAGGGTCATGGATTGGGAAAGGCACTCGTTGGCTCCGGTATCGAGTACCTGAAAGAAGGCGGCGCGAAGGTAATTGGACTCGAGACGATGCCGCGGACGATGGACAACATCGGGTTTTATTCCTCGCTCGGAATGGTTCCGGGACACCTGACGCTAACCGTCACGATCGAAGGCGAGTTCGCCGCACCCCGTCCGCTCGGCTGGAGCTCGACAAGGCTCGGTGGCCTCGAGCCCGGCGATTCAGAGCGTGCAATAGCCGAATGCACCAGGCTCACTGAGGCCATGCTACCGGGTTACGATTTCTCCAGAGAGATCCAGCTTACCGAGGAACTCGCACTTGGCGACACCGTGATGGTGAACGAAGGCGACGAGCTCGCAGGTTTCGCAGTCTGTCACTCTGTGCCGCTGGTCGAAGGACGTGTTCGTGAAGAGCTTCGCGTTTTAAAGCTGGTCGCGCGCAGCGACGAAGTTTTCGACGAGCTCATCATCGTTCTTTCAGACCATGCGCGTCGCAGTGGCACCAGGCGGCTCGCAATCAGGGTACAGAGCGGGTACAAGTCGGCCTATCGCCGGCTGGTGAATCGCGGCGGAAAAGTGCGCTGGTCAGACCTGCGGATGACACTCGAAG
>JBDUEH010000061.1:0-8854 GCA_040002555.1 Gemmatimonadales bacterium
GCCGCGTGTTGCTCATCTAGTGACCCTTTCTCGCTTCTTTTACTGCCGCGGTAAGCACCGGCATTACTTCGAACACGTCGCCGACAATTCCGTAGTCTGCAACTTTGAAAATCGGCGCTTCCTTGTCCTTGTTGATGGCGACGATCGTTTTCGACGTCCTCATGCCGGCGAGATGTTGAACGGCCCCAGAAATTCCGACTGCGATGTAGAGCTCTGGGCTGACCAGCCGGCCTGTCTGACCGATCTGGTCCGAGTGCGGCCGCCATCCGTCATCAGTTATTGCGCGTGTCGCACCAACTGCAGCGTTTCCAAACGCCTCGGCAAGATCTTCGACCAGCTTGTAGTTCTCCTTCGCCTTGAGACCCCGACCGCCAGCAATGACTACCGGTGCCTCGGCCAGGTCCAGCTTTCCGCCAGCGCCAATGATGAGCTCTTTCACGACCACGCGTGCAGTTGACGGGTCGCCGACAGGAGCCACGTTATCGACGGCTACTGCTTTTGGATTGGCGACCGGAGAGTACGTGTTCGGACGAATCGAAACGATTGCGGGTGTTCCCGCGATCGAGACTGTTGATATTACCTTGCCGATGTTGATCGGGTGCTTTGCCGTGAACGTGTCGCCAGACAACTCGACTGACGTAACGTCGGAGACTAGTCCGATGCGCAGCTTGCCGGCAACGCGAGGGGCGAGATCGCGGCCTTGTGCCGAGGTGCTGAAGAGTGCAGCGCGAAATGCGCCGGACTTGATTCGATCGGCAGCAAGTGCAGCGGTCGCTTCGGGATTGTACTGGGTGAATCCGTCGTGCTCGCAGACCATGACGACGTCAGCACCGTGTTGCGCGAGCTGTTCGGCTTTCGAAGCGATTCCGGGAGCGCCGACGAGCAATGCGTGCACCTGCCCCCCAGTTGCGTCGGCAAGCTTGCGTGCGGCAGTGACCGTCTCGAGAGCGACTTTACGAAGCTCTCCGTTTCTCGCTTCGGCGAATGCAAAGATATTTGCCATCAGAGAACCTTCGCTTCGGTTTGAAGGAGACGGATCAGCTCAGGAACCGCAGCGGCTCCTTCGCCGACAATTTTTCCTGCTGCGCGCTCTGGTGGAAGCTCGAGCTTCTCGACTTTGACAGTTGTCTCACCCAGCGCAGCCGGTTTCGACTCGAGAGGTTTTTTCTTGGCGGCCATGATGCCTTTCAACGAGGGATAGCGCGCCGTATTGAGACCTTCGTCGATCGTTAGTACCGCGGGCAGTGGGAACTCCACGATTTCCTGAGCTCCTTCGAGCTCGCGCTTCGCAGTTCCTTTTTCATCTACGATATCCAGCTTCGAGATTGCCGTGACGCACGGAAGATCGAGTAGCTCGGCTACGATTGTCCCCGTAACACCGTTAGAAGAATCAGGGGAGAGTTTTCCAAAGAGTATCAGGTCGTAACCTCCGTCCTTCAATTCAGCCGCGATGGCCGTGGCGATCGAAAACCCATCGAACGGGATCTTGTCGGCCTGGAGGTGAATCGCCCGATCCGCACCCATGCTGAGCGCCTTGCGGAGCGTTTCCTGAACCTGCGTGGGCCCAAGTGAGAGCACCACAACCTCTCCAGAGCCAGCCTTTTCCTTCAACTGCAGCGCGGCTTCGACCGCCCATGCGTCGAAGTCGTTAAGGTCGAATTTTACGCCGGTCTCGTCCAGAGAAGTGCCGTCGGCGGCGATTTTGAAACGCACGTCCATATCTGGAACGCGTTTGATGCACACGGCGATTTTCACTCCGTGTTCTCCCATGTGAATGATTTCACTTAAAATACAGGAACCGGGCCAACAGGTGGAGCGTTGACAAGGAATGGTCTGGATTCGGCCTCAAAACGGGTCTTTTCTCCGGACCAAGAAGTTCACGAGGCATAGCGAGTGCATTGTGACCCTGCGTGCCTACCGAGAAAACATTGATAAAACTATCCCCAAGCCGACTGTCGCTTATGGTCGTCGTCCCGATGGCGGTGCTCGCACTGGCCGGTGCCGGATCGACGAAACCGTTGTCGCCGCCTGAAGCTGCTGTCTCGGCCCAAGCTGAAGACACGATCACGCACGTCTACATGCGAAACGTCGATTTCTTCATCGACCCGCAGATTCCGCTCCACATTCGCCGCCTAAACGGGACAATGCGCGCCAAAACCGGCGGTCCCGTCGTGTTCGACGACAAGACGACTTTCATCATCCATCTGGACGCCGCAGAGGTCGGGCTCACTGGTCCGGGGTTGAGCTTGTTGCTCAACAAGTACGTCTTCAATTATCCGGGCGCGCCGATCAAGCGGCTCACCGCTTCAACTTTGGGGACTCACGTCGTACTCAAAGGCACGCTGCACAAGGTTACTGACCTGCCCTTCACCATCACATCAAGTGTGTCCGTGACATCCGACGGGAAAATTCGGGTGCATCCCATCCGAACCGAGATCCTCGGGCTCCATGTTGACCAATTGATGAACGGACTGGGTCTAGCCCTCGACAAGATCATCGATCTAAGAAAAGCCAAGGGCGCGAGCGTCAAGGGAAATGACATTCTGCTTGACCCCAACGCGATTCTTCCGCCGCCGACGATGGAGGGAACCATCACGGCCGTTCGCGTTGAAGGAAATGAGATAATCCAGGATTTCGGCGGATCTCCTCAAACTGCGATCCTGCCTGATTCGTCACCGGCGAACTACATATTTTTCAAGGGTGGCTCGATCAAATTCGGAAAACTGCTGATGTCAGATGCTGAGCTCGAGATTGTCGATCTCGACCCGGTCGATCCGTTTCGGTTCGACATAGCGAAGTATCTGCCTCAGCTCGTCGCCGGATATTCGCGGAGTTTCGCGAGCGGGGGGCTCGAGGCGTTCATGCGCGATCTCGACAAGATCGGGAAGCAGGCCGAAAATCCGCTCACCGGACATTAGGTCGTGGCGTGGTGACCAGATATAAAGCGGGGCTCCGGCGTTAACCGGGCCCCGCCTTCGCTCCGCTCGAGAGACCGCTTCCCTCTATCGAGATTATAGTGAGCCTGCGTCAGCGGAGCGTCAGCGCGTCTAGTCGAGGAACTCCACCAAGCCAGTCTCGAGCGAATACTCAGCGCCGACGATCACGAGGCCATTCCCCTTAATCAGTTCTTCAAGGATGTCGGAGCCGTGCCGAAGCTGGTCGGCTGAGGCCCGGATATTTGCCCGAACGGCCGCCCGCGTTAGTGCCACCGAATCGTTTCTCAGGTCGGTTGCCAACAGCGGCTCGATCGCAGGGCGGACGCGATCCACGATGAATTGAAGGTTCCTCGATTGCGTCTCAATTCCATGCTGAAGGGCTTCGAGTGTCGCCGCAATGGCGCCGCATTGTGAGTGACCGACCACCACAACGAGGCGCGTGTGGTATCGCTCCGCGGCAAACTCGATGCTCCCGATCTGAGTGGCCGCCACGATGTTGCCAGCGACGCGAATCACGAACAGATCGCCAAGCCCCTGGTCGAAGATCAGTTCCGCCGGCACCCGCGAGTCCGAGCAGCCGAGCACGATCGCGAACGGCTCCTGCGCATTAGCGACCTCCGCGCGACGCACCTGGCCAACATTGCCGTCGTCGCTTCTCGTTTCAGCGACGAAGCGCGCGTTTCCTGCGCGCAGTCGTTCCAGTGCTTCTTCAGCTGGGATCATTGCGAGTCAGTCCTGCAACCACTGCGATACCACCTCATCGGGCCTTGCGGGCAAGATTGAATGCCCAGATCGATATTGCTGCGGCCGCTACCGTAATCCCGATGAACCATGGATTTGCAACGGCGGACCCTTCTTCATACACGCGCCATACGTGGGCGATCGCAAGCAGTCCAAATACGAGGCCCGTTGTCACAGTGTATGCTCTCATGCTTCATCCCCCGATTTGCAAGTGGCTCGATCTTCACGAACTATTCCATTCGGCGACCCCTACTCGAACGCAGCCAATCCCGTCACCGCCTGACCGATGATTAACGTGTGGATGTCGTGCGTTCCCTCGTAAGTGTAGACGCTCTCCAGATTCGCCATGTGGCGCATCGACGCATACTCGGCCAGGATCCCGTTGGCCCCGAGCAGACGACGCGCTTCCCGGGCAATATCCGTTGCGATGCTCACGTTGTTTCTCTTCGCGATCGACACTTGCGTCGGCGTGAAAACGCCAGCGTCTTTCAAGCGGCCAACGTGCAGCGATAACAACTGCGCCTTCACGATCTCGGTGATCATGTCCGCAAGCCGCGCTTGCTGAATCTGAAAACCACCAATCGGTTTGCCAAACATCACGCGGTTGCCTGCATATGAGAGAGCCTCTTCATAGCAGGCGATGGCTGCGCCGATGGCGCCCCAGGAAATTCCGTAGCGAGCCTGAGTGAGGCACATTAACGGACTCTTGATCCCACCTGATTTCGGAAGAAGCGCATCGGCGGGAACGTGAACATCCTGAAGGACGAGTTCGCTCGTATCCGATGCGCGAAGAGAAAGCTTTCCCTTCTGATCCTTCGCCGTGAATCCAGGCGTGTCGGTGGGAACGATGAAGCCGCGAATCGATGTGTCGTCCTTCGAATCGCCAGTCTTGGCCCAGATAATCGACACCTGAGCCGTCGATCCATTCGTGATCCACATCTTCGCGCCGTTGATGATCCAGCTGCCGTCGGCCTGCTCCTTGGCGCGCGTGATCATGCCGGACGGATTCGATCCGTAATCGGGCTCGGTCAGTCCAAAGCATCCGATGATCTCACCAGCCGCCATTTTCGGCAGGTAGTGTTTTTTCTGCTCTTCGCTGCCAAACGCGTAGATCGGATACATCACCAGTGAGCCCTGCACCGACGCAAACGAGCGGACTCCGGAATCGCCTCGCTCGAGCTCCTGATTGATCAATCCGTACGCGACGTTGTTAAGACCGGCACAACCGTATTCTTCTGGCAGGTTCGCGCCGAATACGCCGAGCTCGGCCATCTGCGGAATGATCTCGCGAGGAAACCGGCCTTCGACGTATGCCTTGCCGATAACGGGGATGACTTTGTCATCCACGAACTGTCTTATGCTGTCGCGAACAGCGCGTTCTTCTTCAGAAAGCGCGTAATCGATGTTGTAGATGTCTTTGGTAGGCATCAGGGAAAGATAGTCGCCACCGGGTGCGCCCTACCAGCGTCAGGCCACGTCGCGGCGCGCTTGGGGAGCAATACCAACTTCTCGCGCCATCCGCCGAAATTCGCGCCCGTGATCGACCTTGCGGCCGGTTTCATCCTGCCACTGATGCACCATCTCGTGAAGCAGTGTGTGCTCAGCTTCACTCCATCCATCGCGCCGAATGTGCCGCCGGCTTATGACTATTTCCGCGGGACGTCGTTCCTGGCCGCGCCAGGCGTAGTGACCAAGCCGGCTCTTGAGGCGGCGCGAAACGCGAATGCTTACCGAGCTCAGCTCGCCTCCAAATTTTTCTCCGTTCAGGCGCGCATGCCGGTCGATCAGCTGAGCGACGTAGGGCTCATCAGCGGGATGCGTCTGCTCGAGTGCCCGTTGAGGCGCCACTGCGGCGCGAGTGTGCGCCGGAATTCGATACGCGAGAAGCTCCCGGCGGGCGACCGCGCGTTTGCGTCGCGTCCTTGACGACACGAATTCGACTATCGCGCGGAGAGTTTCTTCCGGCGCCTCGAGAAACCCGCGATGTATTCGCACTTCCGTCGACGTAAAACTCACAACGACCGTTCGATTCTGCGTCAGCCTGACTTCGTAACGGTGGTCGAGTCCATACCTTATAAGGACCTTTCGAAGATCGTCTCCCGATGTCGGTGGCGGCTCGAGCTCCAGCGGAAGCTGGAGCTGAAGTCCGCCAATCCCGATCAGCCGGCCGAGCGCCCGAAGCAACGATGAGGTCCGTGCAGGAAGGTTTTCTTGTCGTCCGACCAGATTCGAGTCGTCACATCGATCGTCTCGGGGCCGATCTTGATCTCGTTCACCGACGAAGGGCGTCCGCCGCGTGAGCGGTTCGACACGGTGCCCGCTGTCGAGATCACGGTTCCCTTCTTCGTATGCTCGATGTAATGCACCGATTCCTGATGGTCGTGTCCGCAGAGAACCAGGTCTACGCCCATCGCCGCAAACCGGCCCAGAATTTTCTTGGTATTCTTGAGGCCGTGACGTTGTGAAAGCTCACCCTTCATTGGGTTGTGATGCATGACGATCACGCGCGCATCAGCCGGATTGCTTTTTTCGAACGCTGCCTCGGCCTTGTCGAATTGCTCGGCGCCAAGGTGACCGATGATCGAGATATCGCGCACGTTCCAGGTAAGAGTCCGTGGTGTAACGCCCTGCGAAGTATTCAATCCGACCACTGTGGCGCCCGGAACATGAAGGACGGGCTCGAGGTTCGTCGAGATGAACCTCATGTAGTTGTCATACATCTGCGTCTTGTCACCGACGCCGAGCGGAGCTCTCCACCATTTTACGTCGTGATTGCCCGGAACAACAATGACACGGCTGACTTTTTCCGCGTCACGGATGAATACCTGCGCGCGTTGGAACTCTCCTGCGCGGGATCTCTGTGACAGGTCTCCGGAAATCGCGACTACATCGAACTGATCGTTCTGAATGAGCTGTTCGATAGCTTCGATTTGGGCCGGGACGGCGGGACGGCCGAAATGGAGGTCGGACACATGAAAGATTGTAGTCACCGTCCCTCTCGTATCACCTATTGTGCCACCACCATATCAGCAAAACGCGTCGCCACGGCTCGGGCAAGGCGACGGAAGCCAAATCCGCTCAGCAGATCTTCCGCTGGAACGTCAGCGGGCGCGGGCGCCTCTATGCGGTCCACCCATATAACTCTAGCCGTCCGGGAATCGACAAGCATTACGTGGAGCGATCCTGATGCTCGACCGGGCCGGTTGTCCACGTCCATCTCTATAGGTATGAGGGCATACCGTCCTTCCTGAAGCGCGACGAGCTGCCGAATTTGAGTTCCCAGCGGTTCGGGAAGGGGCGAGTCGCTCGCCTGGGCTCTACGAGCGGACTCGGCCGAAAGCTCGCGGGGATCCTGGATCAGTCCACGATTGCGCATAGAGGCGGCGGTGATCGCACGCGCAAATGTCCACGACGGACGAACGCCTCGCTGCCTGAATGCGTTCTCGAGCTCGTCGTCAACGAGCGTTAGCAGGTCACGGTTAATCATCGACAGCTCGTACTGGCCGGCGGGCGTGACGATGCCGAGGTATTGCGCCGGCATAATGAGGAGCGGGCGGCCCAGCATACCAGTGAGAGCGCTTCTGGCCGGTTGAGTTGGGTCCTTCGGGGTCGGCGCGGAAGACGCGCATCCGGTGACGACTAACACCGCAATTCCCGCCGCGAGCATGCGGCCTGAAGTCAGCTTAATAGAGCGCATTGTCAGATTGCGGGAAACATAACCGATACGCAATTTCACCGCCTACTCTCAATCGGTGGTGGAATGAGACGGCTTCTCCAGCCCGTTGTACTGATCCTTCTCGCGCTTCTCGGCGCGGTGAGCTTCGCCCGGCTGGCACTTTCGCGCGGCGAAACCGTGAATGCGGCGTGGCTCCTCACCGCCGCGGTTTGTACATACATCATTGCTTACCGCGTCTATAGCAAAATCATCGCGGCGAAAATCTTCGCGCTCGACGACAACAGGCCAACGCCAGCCGTTCGGCTAAATGACGGCCGCGATTTTACTCCGACCAACAAGTGGATCGCATTCGGTCATCATTTCGCGGCGATTGCTGGTCCAGGTCCTCTCGTCGGACCGACGCTCGCAGCGCAATTTGGATTTCTGCCGGGAGCGCTGTGGATCATCGTCGGCGTTGCGCTTGGTGGAGCTGTTCAGGACTTCGTGATTCTCTGCTCGTCGCTGCGGCGTGATGGAAAAACGCTTGGCCAGATGGCAAAAGACGAAATCGGCGAGGTCGCAGGATACACGGCACTCATCGCGGTTCTCGGGATCATGATCGTGCTTATCGCCGTGCTCGCATTGGTGATTGTGAACGCACTGAAGGCGAGTCCATGGGGAGTGGTGACAATCGGACTGACGATTCCGATCGCGCTGCTGATGGGCAGCTACATGCACTGGATTCGCCCGCATCGTGTGCTCGAGGCGAGCGCGATTGGACTGGTTCTTCTCGTCCTCTCGTTGTACGTCGGCCGATGGGTGGCGGAGAACCCGGCGCTCGCACCGATGTTCACGCTGAGCGGCAAGACGATCGCGATCATCATCATGGTCTATGGTTTCTTTGCATCGGTGCTGCCGGTGTGGCTGCTGCTTGCGCCGCGCGATTATCTGTCGGCGTTCGTGAAGATTGGAGTAGTCGTCTCGCTTGCGCTCGGAATTCTGATAGTGCTTCCTCCACTCCAGATGCCGGCGTTGACACAATTCACGAACGGCACGGGGCCCGTATTCGCGGGGAAGGTTTTCCCGTTCGTCTTCATCACTATCGCGTGTGGATCGATTTCCGGATTCCACGCGCTGGTTGCATCCGGTACGACACCAAAACTGTTGGCGAAGGAAAAGCACGCGCGGTTCATCGGATATGGCGCGATGCTGATGGAGTCGCTTGTTGCTGTGATGGCGTTGATCGCCGCCTGCGTGCTGACTCCAGGTGTCTATTTCGCCATCAACGCACCCGCCAGCGCGCTGGGCACGACAGTTCAGACCGCGTCGGAAGCAATTCGCGCCTGGGGATTCGCGGTCACACCAGCAGAACTTCAACATCTCGCGCAGCAAGTTGGTGAGACGAGTTTGTTGTCGAGGACAGGAGGCGCGCCTAGTCTGGCTGTGGGAATGGCTCATCTCTTCTCTCGTGTTCTTGGCGGCAGCAGTGCGATGGCGCTCTGGTATCATTTCGCCATCATGT
>JBDUEH010000062.1:0-8692 GCA_040002555.1 Gemmatimonadales bacterium
CCAACGCCAAGCGAGCGATCGCCGCAATCACCATCGCCGGCGCCATTGCAATGGTTTCCGCATGCAGTGACAACAACAACGACACCATCAGCGGAACTGACAACACTCGCGTCTACCATCAGATCGAGAGACTCGGCAACCCGCTTGTGTCGGAAGTGTTTTTCCCAAAGCGCGACCACGGAGCCCATAACAACAAGGGTCCAAGCGACGATGCAGCGGCGATGACTGCCGGTGGAACTGACGTGCCGGGCCATATCCGTTCGTTCGTCTCGCAGTTCCCGGGACGCACGGAGAAAACGATCACGACACTTCAGGCAGTTCTCTCGCCTGACATGCTGTTGGTTTATCCAAATCGGGCCGGTGCCACCGCTGGATGGCTCAGCTGGGCGCTTCAGCCAGGTGTCGGCTACGGCGGACGCAAGTTCACCGACGACGTTGTCGATACCGGACTCGCATCCGTATTCGGCAATGCACTTGATCCCGCACAGCCGGTTCTCGCCGGACTGACGTCGGACAACGTCGCTGCCTCAGTTCGTACATTCTCGGCCACGTTTCCGTATCTCGGCGTAGCGAGATAATAAATGTGAGGGCCTGGCATCGCGGAGATCGTTCCGCGGTGTCAGGCCAGCACAAAAATCAAATGACAATGCGCCCTCATCGTCGTTCGGTTCTTTGGCTGCTCGCCCTCGCACTCGTCGTTCCTGCCGCATGGTTCGGCGCGAAGAGAGTCCAGGCGCTCGAAGCAAAGCCAGCAACCATAGTAAAGCCAACACCCGCATCCGATCTCGCCCAGCGCGATATCCAGATCGCCACCTGGAAGAAGGCGCTGGAGATGGACCCCCAAAGCGCGATGGCGCTCGGTCAACTCGGCGGACTTTACATGCAGCGCGCAAGAGAAACCGGCGACGACCAGAACTATGCCGTAGCAGAGCAGTATGCGCGACGCTCGGTCGACCTTCGCACAAATCGGAACGGAGCGACTATCGTCACGCTCGCCGGTGCGTTGCTCGCTCAGCACAGATTCGTGGAAGCCGATTCGCTCGTCACGAAGCTAGTCGCGATGGAGCCGGACATACCCCAATACACCTCGATGTACGCTGAGATCAAGCTCGAGCTCGGCCAATACGATGCGGCACGCGTCGTGTTCGACTCGCTTCACGCACAGCGCAACCACCTCTCCATCGTTCCGCGTCTCGCGAGATGGATGGAGCTGAACGGCAATTCCGAGGGAGCGCGAAAGCTCCTTTACGATGCGTTAGCCGAATCGAAGAGCAGACGCGACCTGCCGGTTGAACAGCTAGCCTGGTTTGAGTTGCGCGTCGGCGACATCGACATGCGCAACGGCAGGATGAATGGCGCTAGAACGGCGCTGGAAGACGGTCTCAAGGTTTCGCCCAACGACTATAGGCTGCTTGCAGCCATGTCGAAGCTCGAAGCCGCAGAAGGAAATCCAAAAAAGGCGATCGAGTACGGCGAGCGGGCAATGGCAATCAAGCTCGACCCCGCGACACTCGGTACGATCGGCGATGCATACGCGGCGATCGGCGACAAGACCCAGGCAGACGAGTACTTCAAGACGATGGAAGTCGCGGTCGCCGGGCAGCTCGGCCCGTATCACCGCGCATGGAGCCTCTTTCTTCTCGACCACGACCGTCGCGTTCCTGAAGTTCTGAATAACGTCCGGGCCGAGCTGGTATCGAGGAAGGACATCTACGGTTACGATCTGCTCGCCTGGGCGCTGCACAAGTCAGGACGCAACGCCGAAGCAAAGACCGCAATGAAAAGTGCGCTCAAGTTGGGCACGAAAGACGCGATGCTCTTTTACCATGCCGGTATGATCGAGAACGCGCTTGGCAACAAGGCGTCGGCGCGTACGTTTCTTGAAGAAGCGCTTTCCGTGAACCCGCACTTTCACCCAACGCAGCCCGCCGAAATTCGCACGCTGCTGCGTACCTTGCAAAGCTGATGTCAGACTTCATCACTTTCATCCAGCTCGGCTTCAGGCACATCACCGATCTGGAGGCGATGGATCATATCCTGTTTCTGCTGGCGCTCGCGGCGATTTATCGTCCACGGGACTGGCGGAAAGCGATGTGGGTGGTGACCGCGTTCACAATTGGTCACTCGGTGACGCTCGGACTGGCTGTGACCGGAGCGATCAGGCTTCCGACGAAGTTGATAGAGTTCCTGATTCCCGTGACCATCGTCGCGACGTGCATCGAGAACATGATCGTTCGCGATCGTGACCGTGCGTTCTGGGGCGGTAAGTACCGTCCGATCTTCGCCGGTGTGTTCGGTCTGGTTCACGGGGCGGGATTTGCGAATTATCTGCGCGACCTGTTCGGAGATCACATCGCGGTTCCTCTGCTCGGGTTCAACATCGGAATTGAAATTGGACAGATTGCGGTGCTGACTGTTGCTGCGATCGCGCTTGTTTCGGCGGATCGGCTCATCGCGAGACTTCGCGAGTCGCTAAAGCCGGAATCCGTTCTCCGCCTTCGAGTGCTCTCGGTTTCGTTCGTTGTCATGATCGTTGCGGCACGCTGGGCGATCGAGAGAAATCCATGGTAAGCAGGGCGCGTCTTGCCGGGTTTGGGTTGGCAGTCACGTTGCTTGTTTCGCCCGCATTCGTAGCCAGCGAGCGGGCCGAGGCGCACCCGCTCCATACAAGCTTGGCCGAGCTGGCTTATGACAAGAAAACTGGAGCGGTGCAGCTTTCCCTTCGCGTTTTCGTTGATGATTTCACGAGGGCGGCTGTCGCGTTTCAGAAAAAGCAGAACTCTACGCGTCCGGTATCGACCAGTCCCGCTCAATCGCCGCTAATCGGCTATGCGGTTTCGTCGTTCGTATTGACTGAGGCTCATGGTCGCCGCGTCGCGTTCACGTCGTGCGGCGGAAAGCGGGTGGGTGACCTGATGTGGCTCTGCTTTCGCGGACAGGTGGCCGGCGGCGGTCCGCTTCGTGTTCTGAGCCAGGTCCTGTTCGACAACTTCAAGGATCAGATCAACATCGTGCAGGCCACTGTCGGCGACCACAAGTCCAATCTTCTGTTCACGCCGGGCGAGGTCGCGAAGCCTATCTCGTAGGTTCGGGCGCGGGTTTTTAGTACGAATGGCGGGAACGGGTCATAATTTACAGAATGGTTCGCATCTCACGACGCGCGGTGTTCGCGGCATTTGCAGTTTGTCTGCCGCATTCCTCCAACGCTCAACAGGACACTGCGAAGCTGGATCCAGTCGTCGTAACGGTGACGCGAAGCAAGGGTCAGTCAGTGCTGCGTTCGCCCTTTGCACTAAGTGTCTCGCAACCTGACAGCGCTCGGCCCGGACAGAGGCACACGTCGATCGACGAAGCGCTCGGAGTAATTCCGGGACTCACTGTTACCAATCGGAACAATCCTTCGCAGGACGCGCGAATCTCGATTCGCGGGTTTGGCGCGCGATCGACTTTTGGTGTGCGCGGCATTCGCGTGCTACGTGACGGGATGCCCCTCACCCTCCCGGATGGGCAGACCCCCCTCGACTACATCAGCCTCGAGTCGGTGGGACGCATCGAGGTAATGCGCGGACCTGCATCCGCGCTTTACGGCAATGCGAGCGGCGGTGTCATCGATATCAGGTCCGAGGCGCCTTCAACCCGGCCAGTCTCGGCCTCTGCCCATCAATGGCTCGGGGAGAACGGGTTTCTGCGAAGCGCTATGAACGCAAGCGGGACGAGTGGCGCGGCATTTTACCAAGGCGACGTCGCGTACTCTCGAAGCGACGGTACGCGTTCGCATTCACGCCAACGGGCCACGACCGGATTCACGCGAGGGGGCATCGCGATCGGGGGGACGGATTTTACGGCCACCGTTCTTGCACTCGAAAACCCGCTGGCTGAAAACCCGGGCGCACTAACGATCGAGCAGCTTCGATCAGATCCATCGCAGGCTGACGGACCTTCTATGCAGCGTAACGCGCGGAAAGCTGTTCACCAGATCCAGATCGGACTGTCAGCAAACAGATCGTGGTCAGACGGCGATGCATCAGTGTCGGCCTTCGGTGGCGCGCGGTCACTGGACAATCCGCTTACGTTCGCTGTCGTCGAAGTTGGACGACACAGCTACGGGGCGAGCGCGCATGCCTCTCAGGCGACGAAGCTATCCGGCACGGTCAACAAGTTTTCAGTGGGAGCAGATTTACAGTCGCAGAACGACCTTCGCCGGAATTTCGCGCCATGCGCGGACACGGTTCCATTGAAGGCGCCTACTGCTCCGTGTCCATCGATCTCGAGTGACCGAGGAATAGTGACACTTGACCAACGCGAGCTCGTGTCGAGCGCCGGCGCGTACATGAGCGACGAGCTGTCACTGAACGGCCGCGCTGCCGTAACCGCTGGCATCCGCGCGGACGAAGTCCGTTTCGAGGTGAAGGACCGGCTGATCACCCCGACAAATCCCGACGACTCCGGGCGACGCACGATGACCGCCATCTCGCCAGTATTAGGTGCCGTCTTCCGGTTGACCCCACTTCATTCACTATACGCCAATATCTCGAGGGCGTTCGAGACACCAACTGCGACAGAGCTTGGCAATCATGCGGACGGTACCGCTGGTATCAATCCGGACCTGTCACCACAAAAGTCGGTGACGTCTGAAGTCGGCGCCAAGGGATACGCCGGGGCGCATGTTCGATATGACGTCGCGGTGTTTTCGACGCGTGTCACGGATGAACTCGTTCCATTCGAGATACCCAACAGCAACGGCCGGAGATATTTCAGGAACGCCGGACGCACGAGCCGTCGTGGTGCGGAGGCGGGCGGAGAGATTGACATTGGATCATTCGCTTTGACCACCGCATACAGTTATTCGGCATTTCGATTTGATACCTACAGAACTGGTGCGCTTGTGTACGACGGGAACGTGATCCCCGGCTTGCCGAAGCACCATTGGCAGGCTGCACTCAGATTTTCTGATGAAGTGGGGTTTGCGGTTCTCGAAAACGACGGTGCAACGAGGCTGTACCTGGATGACGCGAACACCACAAAGGGCCCGGGATATTCGGTTGGAAACTTCCGTGTGGGCACGGCCGCATTTTTCCAGAGGCGCGTCTCGCTCAGCGCGGGCGTCCAGAATATCTTCGACCGCCACTTTGCAGCTTCGGTCGCGGTGAACGCGGCGCGGTCGAAATTTTTCGAACCCGCGGCGACCCGCAATTTTTTCGCCGGTGTGGCGGTGTCGTCCCCGAGATAAATGAGAAAGGCGGACCCCGCGAACTGTCTCGCGAAGAGGCATTGAATTTGCCCGAGCGCACCTCAGAGTAACGCGGAACAAATCCCGGGGAACCCGATGAAGAAGATCGTTCAGGCCGGACTGGGCATCGTTACTGGCATCGGGGGTTTCCTCGAAATCGGCTCGGTGTCAACTGCCGCACAGGCTGGCGCAGCATTCGGTTATCAGCTGATATGGGCACTCGTCATCGGCATTGTGTGCCTGAGCTTTCTCGTAGAGATGTCGGGACGCTTCGCCGCCGTCAGTCAACACACAGTTGTCGACGGTCTCCGTGATAGATTCGGATTCGGCTTTTTCAGCGTCGTGTCGGTCGGTGTTGCGCTCGTCATCGTTCTCATCCTCATGGCGGAGCTTGGCGGAGTCGCGCTGTCGATCGAGCTGATGACCGGGATTGGATTTCCCTGGTGGGTGATGCCGGTGCTCATCGTGAGCTGGCTGCTCATCTGGAAAACCGACTTCGAGATAATTGAAAACGGATCGTCGATTCTTGGACTTTTGACGCTTTGCTTTGCGGTCGCCGTTTATCGGCTCCATCCGCAATGGGGGCCAATCGCTCATGGGGCAGTTCCGTCGCTTCCATCAACAGACAAAGCGCAGTACTGGTTTCTCTGCGTAAGCATACTCGGCGCATCGATAACGCCATACCTGATGTACTTCTATTCTTCTGGAGCCGTAGAGGATAAGTGGGACGACAGCTACCTGGGAGTCAACCGCTTCATCGCATTTGCCGGCATGGCATTTGGCGGATTGCTGGCAATCGCGGTGCTCATTATCGGCGCGAAAGTCCTTCATCCTCAACATGTCCAGATTGAAAAGTTCGGTCAGATGGCAAACATGATGACGGTTCCATTTCCAAAGTGGGGGAAGGCACTTTTCGCGGTTTCGCTGGGAATAACATGCCTTGGTGCGGCACTCGAGGTTGCCCTGTCCCTCGCATACATGTTCGGACAGGGGTTCGGCTGGAATTCCTCGGAAAACAAGGCGCCCGTAAAGGCGGCCCGCTTCAGCATGACGTACACCATCGCGCTAGTGATCGCGGCGCTTCCGCTGCTCGTTGGCCTCGACCCGATGAAAGTCACCAACATGGCGATGGCGCTGACCGCAGCCACGCTGCCTCTCGCAATTGTTCCGTTCCTGATCCTCATGAACGATCCGCGGTATCTGCGCGAGCACACGAACAAGGTCGTTGGAAATTCCGTGGTGGTGATCGTGATGGTGCTTTCATTCGTCCTCGCGATTGTCTCGATTCCTCTACAGATCCTGGGAGGGAATTGATGGCTGCAATTCGAATCGTTCGCGATGTTCTGGACAAGAGGATCGTCGACCGGAGTAACGCGACGATGGGAAGAGTGGACGGCATCGTCCTCTCGGTTGCGCCTGGGGAGCAGCCAGAGGTTCAGCAGATCGCGTTTGGAGGGGACGTCCTCGCGCATCGCGCGGGAAAATGGGTCGTCCGTCCGACTCGATGGATCCGCAAGCATGTCGGTCCCCGACGCTCCGGCGATATTCGAATTGACTGGAAGCACGTGACGCAACTTGGCCGCGACGTCCGCGTAAGCCTCAGTGCCGGCAATACCGCAGCGCTTGCGTGGGAAACGTGGATGGCCCGAATTGTTGCGCGCATCCCGGGCAGCAGATGAAACAAATTCACGTATTCGAGATTCTCGGCAGGAAAGTGCATGACTCTGACGGAAGATACGCGGGCTGTCTGGAAGAAATCGAGGTCCAGCGAAGCGATGAGTCGTGCGCTGTCGAAAGCTATCACGTTCACCATCGTGGATTGATCGCGCGTGTGACCGCGTGGGCGCTCTCAGACTCGCTCCGAAAGGCGATGCCGAAGAGTGACAAGTTGCTGCCGTACAGGGTGCCGTGGGAGCTAATGGACCTGAGTGACGTTGCGCGTCCGCGGATCACAGTACCGCAGAGTCAGCTTGAGCGAGTTCGCCCCGAGTCCTGACTACGGGACTGAGCATCTCCTCCTTGCGCTCATGCTCGCAGTCGGCGTAGTCCCGTCGTTCCGTCCTGATACCGACCCTTCTCCCGACACGGGGGCCGGATCACGAGGTTTTTGAAATAATCAGTACGGAAAACCAGGATGCGATGACCCGAGCAGTGCATGTGTAGTTCGGAGGGAGGAGTTGCCGTCTCGCCTTTGGCAACGTGCGCAGCAGCGGGGCTCCGTAGACTGCGAGCATGAGTTGTCAAAGGCGAGATGGCAGCGACCGACCGACAAAATGTACTTCCGGCGTTCCGTCGTCCGTCGTCCGCAAGACTAAGAGCTGAACGCCTCGATATACTTCGTCCCCGAGCCCGTATTGAACAACACCACGCGCTCATCGCGTTGAACCTCACCGCGCTCGATCAACTTCCTCAACGCCGGAAGACACGCGCCGCCTTCCGGCGCAGCAAACACGCCCTCGGCCGCACCAATCTCGCGAACGCCCGCGATGAGCTCGGCGTCGCTCACTGCGATGGCCGATCCCCGCGACGCATTGATGGCATCGAGAATCAGAAAATCTCCAATCGCTTTCGGAACTCTCAGTCCCGATGCGACAGTCGCCGCATTTGGGAACATGTCAGCGAAACGCTCACCTTTCTCGAACGCGGTGACGATCGGCGCACAACCCTTCGATTGCACGCTCACCATTCGCGGGCGCTTTGAGTCGATCCAACCCATCTCCTCCATCTCGTCGAATGCCTTCCACATCCCGATGAGCCCGGTTCCACCCCCGGTTGGATAGATGATGACGTCGGGAAGGCTCCATCCGAACTGCTCGGCCAGCTCGTAGCCGAGCGTCTTCTTGCCCTCGACCCTGTACGGTTCTTTAAGCGTCGACACGTCGAACCATCCTTCAGTGTCCTTGCGTTTCGCGACTTCGGCGCCGCAGTCGGTGATCAGTCCGTCGATGAGCGTAACGTTCGCACCCAGCTCGATGCTCTCGACAATGTTCGCGCGCGGAGTGTCTCGCGGCATGAAGAGATAAGCCTCCATCCCGGCGCGCGCCGCGTACGCCGCGAGGGCACCGGCAGCATTTCCCGCCGACGGCGCGGCGACTCTCGTGAGTCCAAGCTCTTTCGCCATTGACACGGCGGCCGACATACCGCGCGCCTTGAAGCTTCCGGTTGGATTCAGCGACTCATCTTTTATGTAGAGGTTTGGCATGTCCAACGACTTGCCGACCCGTTCTGCATGGAGAAGCGGCGTCCAGCCTTCGCCGAGCGTGACGATGTTGTCGTCGGAATCGACAGGCATTACCTCGCGGTATCGCCACATGCTCGACACGCGCGACTTCAGCGACTCCTTCGTGAGAGTTTTGGCCGCTCGCGACAGGTCGTAGCGAACCAGAAGCGGCTTTCCGCACTTCGCGCAGAGATTATAAACGTGCCCGGCGGGATATCGCGTCGCGCAGGCAGCACATTCCA
>JBDUEH010000063.1:0-8690 GCA_040002555.1 Gemmatimonadales bacterium
GGCCCGGCTGAATTGTTTTCCCTGATCACCATGAGAGTCGACGCGGCTCCTGTTGAAACCGCAATTGCGCCGAGAATCACCGAAGCCCTGACCCCCTGGCCGAGTCCGACCATTACAACGAACACGATGAGTGCGACAGCGGTGGACTCGATGGCTGCAATGCCCACCACTCTCGCACCGACCGTTTTCAGTCGCGACAGATCGAACACCGCGCCGATGGAAAAGAGGATGAGTCCGAGCCCCACCTCGCTGAAAACCCGAAGCGCCTGAAGGTTCTCGTGTGTAACGAAGCCGAGCACGGAAGGGCCGACGATCATTCCCGCCAGCAGATATCCCGTTACCTCGGGAACCCGCACGAACTTGACGAGGTGTCCAACAAGCAGTGCGAAGAGGAGTATGACTCCCAGAGATGCGAGGTCGTTCAACGTTTTTTCGCCGGTGGCTTGCTGCTTCTGACGGAATCAGCAGCGGAGTCAAGGGACATCAACGACGAATAGGAAAGTGTTTTGACGACTTCCGCAGGCGGAATTGCAGTCAGCCCGTTCGCGCCGCAGTTGACGACGAGCCCCACTAGTCGCCCCGTGAGATCGAAGACCCCTGCCCCCGTGAACTCCCGCGCCTGCGGAACGCTGATGACGATCTTGTCGAGTTGCCGGGATCGGCATTTAGTCGTCGTGAAGCCGCCGCCAATTCCATTCCAGGAAACGACGCGGTTGGCTGCATCACGACCGACGACGACGAGCCAACCCTTCCCCACCGACGCGGTATCGATCTGGATTCGAACTGAAGTGGAATCGAAGTCCGGCCGTTGAACTTTCCTGACAAGGAAGTCGGAGGTCGTGGTCAGGAGTGTGTCAGGAGTTGTCCACGCAACCCCTGATGCGGTCGAGTCGCTCAGCCAGACGACGAACGCTGAAGACGCATCGATGCGCTCGTTGATGAATGTCGCGATGTCGTTCAGCTGATTCTCGCGCGAGAATTGTTCAAGCGCGGAGGCCTCGCTTACCGGTGTTGAGGCGGGCGCGTCATGCGGAACGAAGAGCCGTTTCGCCGCGAGCCCGATCGCGATAATCAACAGAGCGATTAGCGCGATGGTGGCGATATAACGACGGTCAAGGCTGGTCTCTTGAGGCATTCTATAGGCTGCCTGCGCTTAATGTTCCATGACTTTCCTGCGGGACCCATCAAAGCCTACGCAAGATGCTGGCTCGCTGGTCGACGGGTGCAGTGGATCAACGCATCATAGATTGTAGTAATGACTACCACCGATGCGCCAACATGACTGAACCGAAATTCATCGAGCTGACCAGCTACCGCGAGTATACCGAGAACGAAATGCTGGACCGTAGCCGGCATTTTCTTGCCGAAATGCAGCGACGGCGAACCACACGCCACTTCAGTGAACGGAGTGTGGACCGCCGAGTCATTGAAGCGTGCATCGAAACCGCGGGAACGGCGCCCAGTGGTGCACATCAGCAACCGTGGCATTTCGTCGCGATAAGCGATCCCGACCTGAAGAAGAGAATGCGCGAAGCCGCAGAGCAGGCAGAAAAAGAATTCTATTCCACTGCGCCGGCTGAGTGGCTCGCGGCGCTCGCACCACTTGGGACCGACGCAATAAAGGAATACATCGAGACGGCGCCTTATCTGATCGCGGTATTCGCGCAACGTTACGCGATATCTGATGGGGGAGAGAGGCAGACGCATTACTACGTTAAGGAATCTGTTGGGATCGCGGTCGGGTTCCTGCTTGCCGCGCTCCACAATGCGGGACTCGTGGCATTGACACACACGCCGAGCCCGATGGATTTCCTTCGTGAGCTGCTGGGTCGTCCGATAAATGAGCGAGCATTGATGCTCGTAGTCACAGGTTATCCGGCCGAGAATGCGATGGTCCCAAATCTGACGAGGAAATCGCTCGATCAGATTGCGACATTTCGCTGAACTGCTCTCTCTCATCCGGTGTCCGTGTGCCCGATTTGCTCTTGCATTCACCCCGTTGTTTGACTCACTTGAGAACAATGGGTGAATTCGGTCTTGGGCCCGAAGTAAAGCGAATCATAGCATCAAACCTCGCAACGATGGACCATGTCGAGGTGCTGCTGCTTTGCACAAAGCCGCTCCCACGTCCCGGAGGGACGACATGATACCGGCGAACGCAGTCTGGCTCTACACTCTCGTCGCTTTCCTGTTAGTTCTCGCCGCGAACCTGGAGAAGAACAGGATCCGGCCCAAGCCTTGAGAGTGGCTCAACGCGCTTTGGCTGATACCGCTGCCGCATCGGCGGAAAAGCTTTTCAACGCGCCATTGTTCACCATTGCGCGCACGCAAGTAACGGTGATGACGCTCGTGGTATTTTTCGCGATCGCAGTGCTTGCGTTCTGGGTCTCCCGTCTCGCGGGTCGTGCCACAAAACGCGGATTCGCGCTGCGCGGAGTTACCGACGAAGGCACGACTGGCGCCGCCGCCCGGCTGGTTCAATACGTCGTCATGCTGCTCGGCATGGGGGTCGCCCTTCAGACTCTCGGCATAGACCTCAACGCGCTTTTCGCTGCCAGTGCATTCTTCGCGGTAGCGCTCGGCTTTGCCATGCAGAACGTGGCTCAGAATTTCGTTTCGGGAGTGATTCTCCTCACCGAACGAACGATTAAGCCTGGTGATATCCTTCAGGTCGAGGACCGCGTCGTTCGGGTAACACGAATGGGACTTCGCTCCACAGTCGCACGTACACGAGATGAAGAGGATCTCATCATCCCGAATTCAGTGCTCGTTGCGAACACCGTTACGAATTACACGTTGAGGGATGCAGTGTATCGCATCCGCGCAGCAGTCGGTGTTTCCTACGATTCGGATCTTGAAGTGGTAACGGAAATACTGACTAACGCGGCAGCCGGACTGACAGAGAGGTTCACCGATCGGGAGCCACGTGTGCTGCTGACCGGATTCGGAGACTCATCCGTGAATTTTGAGGTTTCCGTCTGGATTCAGGATCCGTGGAGCTCCCGCGTCACCATCTCCGCGTTGAATCACGCCATCTGGCGTGGCCTCAAGAAGGGCGGCATCAGCATCCCGTTCCCGCAGCGAGACATTCACGTGATTTCGCTCCCTGAGAAGCATGGAGCCGATGACCTGGTGACGTGACCGTCAAACGGGCGTCGCCGTTTCGAAGACTGATCCGCGGATGGCTTCATGGGCGAGATCGGGGCGAGATATTTACCGACACGGCAGCAGCAGCCACCGATGCGAGTCCGGCGTACTGGTCGCTGCTGGTTCTTTCGGGCGCAATCGCCGCGCTCGGTCTCGCGCTCAACAGCGCTGCAGTCGTGATAGGAGCGATGTTGATTGCGCCGTTGCTCGCTCCGGTCATCGGGTTTGCATTAGCACTTGCCATCGGCGATGGAATACTCGCCGTCGAGACAGCGCTCGTGATTGTGTTGAGCACTATCTCGGTGGTGATCGTTACGGCGCTTCTATCGTTTGCCCTGCCGCTGCCTTTCCATACGATTACGCAGGAGATCGCATCGCGCACGCGTCCCACGACACTCGATCTCGGAATTGCCGCGTTCTCCGGACTTGCAGGCGCAGCAGTCACGGTATCGCGTGGGAAGAGATTGTCTGGCGCAGTTCCCGGTGTTGCAGTGTCAGTCGCGCTAGTTCCTCCTCTCGCGGTCGCCGGATACGGCATCGGCACGGGCGGGAACTGGATCATCGTCCGCGGCAGCCTGCTACTCTATACCGCCAACCTTGCGGGGATCGTGATGAGTGCGATGGTCGTGTTTCTCATTGCGGGAATGCGGCAGGAAGAAGTGCTGGCGAAAGGCAAGCTCTGGCATGGCGAAAGGGAGGACGCATCCCTCGAGCGCTGGGTCGAAAGAGTACCAGGACTTCGGTCGCTGGGACTGATGGGCTCAGTGTGGGCCCGCGTTGGTCTGGTCGCTGTGTTTGTTGCACTCGTCGCCATTCCGTTGTCGCAGTCGCTTCGCGAAATAGTGCGCGAGTCGAGAGTGAAGCGAGCCGTAAACACGGCATCGCAACGCTTTCGCGTGCCGGGCCATTCATTTGTGGTAAGACAGCAAATGGACATCGGCGGTGACCGCACGCAGGTGATTCTCGATGTCGCCACAAACGGCTGGTACGGCGACTCGACGAGAGTTGCATTCGAGAACCAGGCATCGCAGATCGCGGGAGAACCGGTTCTGCTCACACTCGAGCAAGTGCCTGCCGCAAGCGGAGATGTCTCCGGGCTCCTGGCAATGCTTGGGACTGAGGCGACAACCAGCGGCATGATCGCTCGCACAGCTCCAACGGGGGTGAGAGTCGAGTCGCTTCGAGAAGAGGTCGCTCAGTCGCTAAGCGATGTCACTCTCCCCGATTCAGTCGTCATCGTGGGTTCCGACCTCGCGCTCGGCGACTCGATCAATGGCCCGCTCCTGACCTATGCATATGCATCTCGTGACTCATTGACTGATGACGCGCGGCAGATGGTGCGAAGCCAGATAGCCCATTCGCTCGGTCTTCAGCGACTGAGAATCCGCGCAAATTTCATATCCACGTCGGTACGCCTGATTTCCGCGCCGTCGGCGCCCGTCGTCGATACATTTAGTGTGTTCGTCAAGCGCTTCCAACGGCTAGGTGTTGAGATTCGCGCCGGCCACGATGTTCCGAGTGCGCGTCTCGACTCGCTGAGGGCTCGTTTTCGAAAGTCAACGCTCGTCATCGACAGCAGCGCGGCTTTCGCAGGCCACATTAGCATCGGACTCTTACCGCAATGGCACTGACACAATGACGTCGGAAGGAACTTTTGTCATTCTGTTCTCTGTCGCCACCGGCGTGGCGATAGCGGCCCGGTACCTCCGCATTCCGTACACGGTCGCGCTCGTTGTCGTCGGCCTCGCACTCGGCTCGTTCCAGATGGTGGACGCTCCCCACCTCACCAGGGAATTGCTGTATGCGGTGTTCCTTCCGGGATTGCTGTTCGATGCGTCTTTCCAGCTCGATGCAAGAGAGTTCTGGCACAACCGCATGACAATCGGTTCGCTCGCGGTGCCCGGAGTAGTTGTCGGAATTGGGTTCACTGCGTTGATAGTGACTGCTGTGATTCAGGGAACAGGGCTCGATCCGAACTTTACACTCCGTTACGGACTGCTGTTCGGCGCGCTCATCGCCGCAACCGATCCGATCGCTGTCGTCGGACTGTTCCGGAACCTGAATGCTCCGGAGCGTCTGCGGCTGCTGTTGGAGGGTGAGAGTCTGATCAATGACGGCACGGCCATCGTTGCGCTCACGCTGATCCTCGCATTCCTCGGTGGCACCGCGACGTCGGCCGGGGGCCTTCTTCTTCGCTTCGTTACCATTGTGGGCGGTGGCGCAGCAGTTGGCGCTGCAATCGGATTCGGGGCCTCGAGAGTAATTGCGCGAATTGACGATGCGATGATCGAGATCACGCTCACGATGATCGCCGCGTACGGATCGTTCGTGCTTGGGGAGCAGCTGCACTTCTCGGGAGTGATCGCGACAGTGACTGCCGGAATGATTTGCGGCAGCTATGGGCGAAGAATCGGGATGTCTCCGTCGACGCAGCTCGCAGTTCAAACGTTCTGGGATTACCTCGCGTTCGCGCTCAACTCAGTAATTTTTCTGCTGATTGGTTTCGAGGTGAGCCCCGTTGCGCTGCTTGCATCGTGGGCAGTGATAACGATCGCCTTCGTTGCCGTGATCGTCAGCAGGGGTGGAGTGATTCTCATCGTGGCGATGCTCTTGCGGCGCACGCACGAGGTGATCCCCAGGCAATGGAGTCTCGCGCTGGCATGGGGCGGACTTCGCGGGGCACTGTCAATGGTTCTTGCGTTGTCACTCTCCGCTGACTTTCCCGGGCGAGCGTTGATGGTGACTATGACATTCGGTGTCGTCGTCGCGTCGATTCTCATTCAGGGCCTGACGATGCCCGTAGTGCTCAGGCGACTCGGGCTGGTGAATCAGGATGAAGGGCGTCTTGCATACGAGATCGCCCGCGGCCGGCTGCAGGTCTCGACGGCCCTCGCGCGGGAAATCGACCGGATGCGCGCAACGGAATCGGCCCCGCCGGATTTGCTCGACCAGATGTCGGACGCATACACCGCAAGGCGAACGACAGCGCGGTCGGAACTATCGGCGCTGAATCGCGTCGGACAGCAGCTTCGGGAAAAAGCCAGCGCCGATATCGTCGAACACATTCTTCTCACCGAGAAGTCACAGCTGCTCGAGCGTGTGAGGACGGGTCTCCTTCGTCGCGACGCGTTCGACGAGCTCGCGAAAGACGTAGATGAGCGACTCGTTCGCTTGCGTACCGGGGACTACGGCGATGTGATAGAGTTGGTCAGAGTCAAAGAACCAGTCGGGCCTACCGAGTCGGCCTCACCATCACAACTCATCGTATCGGCGCTATCAGAGACTACTTGAATTCTACGGGTGTTCCGTCCGGTAACAGATAAGCGAGTCGAAGTGCATCCCAATTGGTCAACCGAACGCAGCCATGAGAATTTGCATAGCCGATTGTTTCCGGAGATGGCGTCCCGTGAATCCCGTAATGCGGCTTGGACAGTGACATCCACACGACGCCAACCGGAGAATTCGGACCTTTCGGCAGCAACGCCTCTGGCTCGTCGTCAGGCACCTCGGCGAAAAGCTTCGGTTGGTACTTGAACGCTGGATCAAACGAGACGTTGGTAACCCTGAAGTCGCCAGTCGGCGACGGGTCGTAACCAGCTCCGAGCGTCGAGGGAAAGTGATAGATGATTTTTCCGTTAGCGTCGAGAACCTGAGTCCAGTAACCCTTCTTCGAGATAATCAACCGGGCTGCCAGTGACGTGTCCTGCGGTGTGGCGGATCCGTTGTCGTCAACATTCGGCACGAGAAGTTTCGTTGCGGCCTCGATCGAGGAGAGATTCACCCGCGGATTGAGCTGCGCCAGGAATTTTGTCGAAGTGTGAAATTTTTCCGATAGCGCCTCGGCGGCGGACGCGTAACACAGACACGACAGTTTGGCCTGCTTGTACGGACCTTCAGGAATCGGTGTGAATGGACCCTTCATGTCCTCGCGCGAGACGACATACCAGCGCATCAGCGGCCGTTGCGACGAAGCCGAGCGCAGGCGTTCGTAGGTCGCCCGATCGACGCTGGTGACGGTCGGCGGCGAATCGCCGTTGAATCGCGATGTATCATCCGGCTTCGCGAAGAAGGTGATGGCTTTCGCAGCATTGATTCCCCATGCGCCGTCAACTACTCCCGGCGAAAATCCGGCCCTGTCGAGCAGGATTTCGAGCTGAACGGCCAGCGGTCCCTTTTGCGGGATTCGAAACGGAAAGCGCGCGGGAGCCTTCTCGATTCCCGCTTCACTTAGAATCGTTGAGGTCTGCGCTTTTTGTTGAGCGCTCGCATCGCCCGTCGATACAACGACGAAGAAACAAGCCAGACAATACAGCGATTTAGCGACGGTCATCATATCGAAGACAAATCGAGGTGGGCGCGGGCCGCAAGTAACGCGTCGCTCCGGATCAGTGGATCGTCGAAACCGTCGGATGGGCCGTCGTTAAGAGGGCCGGAATTGACTCTCGCCAGATCCGAATTCGGACGTACGTTGAGGCATGAATCTTCCGGTCAATCCTCCCGTGCTGCCGATGCTCGCAAAGCGCATCAGCGATCTGCCACCCGGTGAGGAATGGATCTTCGAACCAAAGTGGGACGGGTTTCGCACGCTTGTATTTCGCGACGGCGACGAAGTCTTCATCCAGAGCCGCGACGAGAAACCCCTCAACAGATACTTCCCGGAGCTCGTCGAGCTTTTGACGGCCAAGCTGCCGAAACGCTGTGTACTCGACGGCGAGATCGTCATCGCCAACGAGCACGGCCTGGACTTCGACGCGCTTCAGCTTCGACTTCATCCAGCCGCTTCGCGAGTAAAGATGCTGTCGGAACAAATCCCGGCATCGATTGTTTTCTTCGACTTGCTTTGCGACGACGATCGCAATCTTTGCGATTTGCCATTCAGCGAGAGACGCAGGCAGCTCGAGGCACTTCTCGCAAAGACGGACCCGCCGATCCATCTCACCCCGGCAACGCGCAGTCGAGAAATCGCCGCTGACTGGTTCAGTCGCTTCGAAGGCGCCGGACTCGACGGTGTAATCGCGAAGGAAGAGTCAGGAACTTATCAACCGAACAAGCGCGTGATGCTGAAAGTGAAGCACGAACGCGACTGCGATTGTGTCGTCGCTGGTTTTCGCTGGCACAAGCGCGGTAACAAAGACGCGGTGGGCTCCCTTCTCCTCGGCCTCTACAATAACGGAAAGCTCGAGCACGTCGGCGTCTGCTCGAGTTTCACCGATGCAAAGCGGAAGGAGCTCGTGACGTTTCTCGAACCGTACCGGGCAAACAGTCTCGACGAACATCCGTGGCGCGCATGGGCAGACTCGCAGCCGTCCGAGTCAGAAGCTGTGCGCCGGCCCGGCAAACAGAGCCGCTGGAGCTCCGGCAAAGACCTGTCGTGGGAGCCGTTACGCCCGGAGCTCGTCGTTGAGGTTGCGTACGACCACATGCAGAACGGACGCTTTCGGCACACCGCACAGTTTCGCCGGTGGCGCGACGACAAACGGGCACCAGACTGCACGTTCGATCAGCTGGAGGTCGTCGCTCCGCAGGAGCTCAAAGAGATTTTC
>JBDUEH010000064.1:0-8639 GCA_040002555.1 Gemmatimonadales bacterium
GGAGAGCAGAACATGCAGAGTGAAGTCGAAGCGTTGCTGGCACTTCAGGAAGACGACACAAGGATCACCGAGCTGGAAGGAAGGATGCGAGCACTCGATCCGAAACTCGCAGCACTCGACAAGAAACGCGAAGGCGCTGCGGGCGCATTGGCACGCGCAACGACTGCCGTCGAAGGCGAAGAAAAACGCCAGCGAGAGCTTCTGGGAAAAATTGCGCAACACAAGCAAATGCAGGAGAAAAACCTTGCGCAGTTCGATGCAGTAAAGCGGCTCAAGGAAGCGACCGCCGCCATGGCCCAGGTCGAATCCGCGCGGCGCATCATCGCCGAAGACGAGAGCGAGCTCACAGCACTGGGGCGGCGACTCGCTGAGCTGCGAACGAGTGTTGTCGCACACGAGACGAGTCTCGCCGAAATTGAAGAGGAGCAGGCAACCGCTCGCCTCGAAATAGCGAAGGAGCGGACAGAGATCGAGGAAGCTCTCATGTCTGCGCGAACGGACAGAAATGGCAAGACAGGTGGGGTGGCGCGTTCGCTGCTCGGCAAGTACGACCGGATCAGGACGCGTCGCACACATGCGCTCTATCCGCTCCGTGGCGAGTCATGCGGAAATTGCGATACGGCGATTCCGATGCAGCGACGCAACCAGATGGCAGTCAACGGTCCAATCGACGTTTGCGAAGCGTGCGGTGTATTGCTTTATCGTGCGGCGGGAACGGCTTGAGCCATTTTCGGTCGCAGCCCAGGTTGCGACTGTGAGCGGCGTAGAAGCACCAACCAAGGGCCGGCCGCGATTTCGCGGTGCGGCGAGATGGATTCTTCCAAAACGCCCTGACCCGGCTGTAGTTGCGGCATTGGGCTCAGCGCTGAGCGTTCCGGAGCCGGTCGCGCGACTCCTCGTCATGCGCGGATATTCCGACGACCAATCCGCAAAAACATTCCTTCGGCCGCGCCTCGACCAGCTCCACGACCCTCTTCTGTTGATGGGAGCCGATAAGGCCGTCGAGCGTCTCGCCAAAGCCGCCATGGGCGGCGAGACCGTCTTGATCCACGGAGACTACGACGTCGACGGCATTTGTTCGACGACTATCATGACAAAGGTTCTGAGGCAATTCGGCGCGAAGGCGGTTCCGTTCATTCCCCGGCGAATCGAAGACGGATACGACTTGAGCGCTGCAGGCGTCAACGCAGCTATCGACGCTGGGGCGCAGGTGGTTCTCACCTGCGATTGCGGAACGAGCGCGGTAGAGCCCGTCGCCGTGCTGTGTCGCGCAGGCATTGACGTCATTGTCAGCGATCATCATTTGCCGGGATCGACGCTGCCCGATTGCCTCGCTGTTCTCAATCCGAACCAGGGTGGCTGCGAGTATCCTGACAAGCATCTCGCGGCGGTCGGAGTCGCGTTCAAGCTCGCACTGGCTTTGGCGAAGAGACTCGGCAAGAACGACGCGTTCATTTGGCGAATGCTCGACCTCGTCGCGCTTGCGACTGTCGCCGACGTCGCTCGGCTCAGTGGAGAGAATCGGGTGATGGTGCGTTATGGGCTTAGAATGCTTGCGGAATCGGAAAACGTTGGACTCCGTGCGATGATCCGGGCCGCGGGCCTCGACAACAAAGTCCTGACCACCGGCCGGGTTGGATTTATTCTCGCTCCGCGACTAAATGCCGTGGGACGTATCGGACACGCCATTCGCGGCGTTGAGTTGTTGATGACGGACGACGTCCACGAAGCCAACACCATCGCGCGCGAACTCGAGGAGCTCAACGCCAAACGCCAGGAGCTCGATCGACAAACGCTTCAGGAAGCGCGCGAGATGGTTGCGGCAATTGGCGATCTGTCGTCGACGTTCGGTCTGGTCCTCGCAAAGGACGGCTGGCATCCTGGCGTAATCGGAATCGTCGCGTCGAGAATCGTAGAGGAATTTGGCAGGCCCACGATAATGATTGCTCTCGAAGGCGACACCGGAAAGGGATCTGGCCGCAGCAACTCTGTCATGGATCTGCACGAGGCTCTTGGTGAAACGCAGGACCTCCTCATCAGGTATGGCGGCCATAGAGCCGCCGCCGGAGTTACGATTTCGCGAGAGCGGGTCGACGAATTTGCCGCGCGGTTCAACGCCGTTGCGTCAACGATGCTCAAGCCGGCAGACCTGCTCCCTGAAGTGAAAATCGATATGGAGATCGAAATCGGCGGCGCCAACCATGAACTCGAAAAAATGCTGCGGCACTTCGAGCCGTTCGGAATTGGAAATCCGACGCCCGTTCTCGTCTCTCGCGAAGTTGCGCTTGCCGCGCCACCTCGCCTCGTGGGGCAGGACGGCTTGAAACTCCGCCTGAAGACCGATGCGGGCGAGCTCGAAGCGATCGGCTGGGGCCTTGCCGACAGAATCGCCGAGTTCGATGTGACAAAAAAAGTCGATATCGCGTTTCGGCTCGAGCGGGACGAATACCGTGGGGAGAGCCGCCTTCAGGCGAGAATCGCTGACATCGTTCCGAGCCCCTGACGTCAGATGCGCATTGTTGCCGGGAAGTGGCGAGGCCGACGAATTGGAGCCCCATCCGACGACCGTGTACGTCCCACGCTCGATCGCGTTCGAGAGGCGTGGATGAGCATACTTCAACCTGACATTCCTGGAGCAAGCGTCGTCGATCTGTTTGCCGGCTCTGGCGCGCTCGGACTCGAGGCGTTGTCCAGAGGCGCAGCTTCAGCCGATCTCGTTGAGAAGAATCCGCGATCGATTCGCGTCATCGCGGCGAATATCGAAACGCTCGGTGCCGGCGATGACGCGACAATCGTGCGAAAGGATGCGATTCTTTTTGTGGAACGGCTGGACGAGCGTACATTCGACCTCGCGTTTGCCGACCCGCCGTATGAGGGTGGCTACGCCGAGCGGCTTGCGGAGATCTGGCTGGAACGTCCATTCGCGTCGATACTCAGTATCGAGCATCGTTCGAGAGAAAAATTGCCCGGCGCTTCCGACACGCGACGATATGGGGACAGCGCCATCACTTTCTATCGCACCGAGGAATAGCGTGGGCACTATCGCGATCTATGCCGGAAGCTTCGATCCGATCACGCGCGGTCATGAGGATCTCATTCACCGCAGCTGTGAATTCGTGGACAAGTTGGTGGTCGCTGTCGCGCGAAACAGCTCGAAGAAGGCGCTGTTTACTCCGGATGAAAGAGTAGACCTCATCAGGCTCGCCGCGGGACACGACCCCTGCGTCGAGGTAAAGCAGTTCCAGGGTCTGCTGGTCAATTTTGCCCGAGAGGTTGGCGCGTCACTGATTATCCGCGGGCTCCGCGCCGTAAGCGATTTCGAGTATGAGTTCCAAATGGCGTTGATGAACCGGAACCTGTCGCCCGGACTGGAGACGGTGTTCATGGTCCCGTCCGTGGAGACGACCTACATCAGCTCGAGCATTGTCCGCGAGATAGCGCAGTACGGCGGAGCGCTGGACGGACTAGTTCACCCGGCCGTGGCGGAGGCGCTCAAGGCAAAGTTCGCGAACGGTCAACCGGAGGAATGAGCTCGTTTCTCGAGGGCGTTCGAGAGAGGGCGAAGAGTCTCGACCGGTCAATAGTCTTTCCCGAGTCGCTCGATGCTCGCGTACTTCAGGCTGTGGTTCGTCTTGCGGAATTGGGCATCGTGCGGCCGCTTCTTGTTCTTGATCCTTCGCTGCCCGGTACACACTCATCAGCGATAGCGACGGGCGTCGACATAATCGTTTCAGACGGTGTTTCCCCACTCGATTTCGCGGATAGGATGGTCGCAGAGGGAAAAGTCGACGGCTGTGTTGCCGGGTGCGTGTACACGACAGCCGACGTTGTGCGTTCGGCGCTCCGAAACATTGGAGTGATGCCTGGACTGAAGACGGTTTCCAGCGCGTTTTATATGATTGCGTCGAGACCATGGGAAGCGGCGAGTGAAGTTCTGACCTTCACCGACTGCGCAGTAGTTCGGTATCCCACGTCAGAACAACTCGCGGATATCGCCATCGCTGCGGCGAACGACAGGGTCAGGATCGTCGGCGACGTTCCGCGAGTCGCTCTGCTCTCGTTCAGCACTGCCGGCAGTGGTGCTGGACCGTCCGTTGATTCGATGCGCACTGCGCTCGCACTCATCCGTTCCCGCGAGCCCTCGCTCGCGGTGGACGGAGAATTGCAAGGTGACGCGGCGCTGGTACCAGCGGTCGCAAACCGGAAGTTTCCGGGAAGCGCCGTCAAGGGAGATGCGAACGTTCTCGTGTTTCCTTCACTCGATGCGGGCAACATCGCATACAAGCTGGTGCAGCGTCTGGGCGGCGCGAGTGCAATCGGACCGGTGCTGCAGGGGCTCGCAAAACCGGCGGCTGATCTCTCGCGCGGGGCAGTGCCGGAGGACATTATTAACGTCGCCGCGATCACCGCGCTTCAGTCGGCAGATGCGGCCATGAAACACACTCGGAGACAAGCATGAGTTTCTCGATCAGCAAGCAGGGGGAGGTAGTCGTTGTGGACGTCGAAGGACAGTTGATTGTCGGTAACCGCCAGGAGCTCAAGCAGAAGGTCCTCGACGAGCTCGAGAAGGGCGAAAAGAAATTTCTAATCGATTTCAGCCAGACTGGATACATCGACAGCTCAGGGCTCGGTGTTCTGGTATCGCTGTCGAAAAAAATTCGCGAGCAGGGCGGCGAGTTGCGACTGGCCAACCTGAACGATGACCTCCAGACGCTGTTCGAGCTCACCAAGCTCGACACGCTCTTCCAGATTTCCGAATCGCGGGAGCGTGCGCTAGAGAGCTTCTGATGAGCGACTCCCAGGTCGCGCTGGACGTCGAGATTCCGAGTGACGTCAAGTACATCGAAGGAGTAATTGAGCTCGCGACGCGCAAGTGTCGCGAGCTTTCGATTCCACCCGGAAAATGCTCGCTCAACGTTCGCGTAGCGCTCGCGGAGGCGCTGTCGAACGCAATCCTTCGTGGCAACGGTGATGCAGCTCACAAGCATGTTCGCATCAAGGCAACCGTAAGCGATGACGCCGTGGTCTTCGACGTCACCGACGAAGGCCCCGGATTCGACCTCGGCGCTGATCGTCCCGATCCAACCACTCCCGAAAACCTCCTGCAGGAGGACGGGCGCGGCCTCTTTCTGATGCAGCGGCTGATGGATCGCGTCGAGCGGTTTCAGTCGGATGGAAATGTCGTAAGGCTGACGCTGAACCGGGAATGAAAGAGCTGGAGGCCGTCCTGATAGCATTCCGCGAATCGACGCGGTGTGATGCAGCCGTATGGACAGCCGACGGCGCAGGACACCTGAACGCCGTCGCACGCTCGAACCTCCGTCTCGCAATGCCGGAGACGCTGCCCGATTCAAACGCACGCACGCCGGTATCCTCTAACGGAGGATCGATGCTCGTCACGGCGGTGCCAGGAGTCAATCGCACCTGGCTCGCAATCGCTCCGTGCGATGACAATTCTCCCGGAGAGAAACATCTTCGAATGCTTCTCCCGTTCGTCGCCCAGGTTCTTCGCGGCGCACAGGAGGTCGAGCACGCCGCTCTCGAGTTGGCAGAGCGCTACGAAGAAATCAACCTTCTTTATACAATCGGCGAGATCCTTGGCCGCACCGTCACGCTGGAAGAAGCCGCGGCAACCATCCTGACGGAGATTTCCGAAACTGTGGGAGCGCGTCACGCGTCGATCCTCGTTCACGATGCAGCGACCGACATGTTGAACGTGGTCGCGGCAATAGGCACGGATGCGCGCGATGCCTCACCAATTCGAGTCGACGATCCAGGCTGTGTGTCGGCGCGAGTGTTCAGGACACAGCATCCGCTGACCGTCGAAGCCGGCGAGATGGAGTGCGAAGCGGAAAAGCCGTACCGGCGCGGGGAAATGTTGTCCGTTCCGATCATGTGGACCACTCCGAGCGGAGGCGAGCCACTTGGCGTCGTGAATTTGTCCGACCGCCGTTCAAGGCAGCCTTACAGCGCTGGCGATCAAAAGCTGGTGGCAGCGATCGCGACGCAAATCGGCACGGCGATTCAGAACGCGCGGCTCGTCAAATCGTCACTCGAGCAGCAGCGACTTCTTCAGGAGATGTATCTCGCGCACGACCTCCAGATGAAGCTTCTGCCGAAAACGACGATCGTGTCGCCTGAAGCAGAGGTCGCAGCCAGAGTGATTCCTGCAGAAAGCGTTGGAGGAGATTTTTACCACCTCTTCCGAATGCCGCGAAACAGGACCGGCGTGATGATCGGCGATGTATCTGGGCACGGATATCGCGCGGCATTGATCATGGCGCTCGCCATGAGTGCCTCGGCGATTCACGCCCAGGCGGCGAAAGATCCCGGCGAAATGCTGACCACGCTGTACGGCAGTTTGCGCGAGGAGCTCTCTTCCACCGAGATGTACATCTCGGTTTTCTTTGGCGTCATCGATCATACCGCAGGAAAGCTCAAGTATGCGAACAACGGGCACCCGCACGCTTTCAGGATCGATGGTGCCGGCGCTGCAACGCGTCTGCAGGCAGACGTTCCGCCGATGGGTCTCACTGACGATTCGCCCGCGGCCGGATCCATTCCGTGGCAAAAGGAAAGCGATTTGCTGGTGCTCTTTACGGACGGGATTGTCGATGCCCGTAATGCTGCTGGAGAACGTTTGGGAGAACCCAGCGTTCTCGAAGTGATCACTCGCAACCGGTCGCAATCTCCCTCGGAAATTGTCGGTCTCGTTTTTGACCTCCTCGAATCACACAGCGGTGAAGTGCCAAGCCCCGATGATTTGACGCTTCTTGTACTGAAGAGTTGAGCATCCGCCTCCGGGGTGGTAGGCCGCCCGTACTCAAGCGGTTCGGACAGCACTTTCTCCGCGATGAGCGCATCCTCGGCGAAATCGCCGACGCGCTCGCGCCGGTGCCGGGAGAAACGGTTATCGAGATTGGTCCGGGGCGCGGATCTCTCACCGACATTCTGGCCGTTCGCGAGAACCGGCTTGTCGCCGTCGAGATTGACCGTGCGTTGAGCGAGCAGCTTAGAAAGCGTTACTCATCGAATCCTCGCGTCACGATCGTCGAAGCCGACGTACTGGAAACGGATCTTGGCAAGCTCGCCGATGGACCTTTCGTCGTCGCCGGCAACGTTCCGTATTACATAACAACGCCAATAATCTTCCACGTTCTTCGCGCACCGTATCCGCGACACATGGTGTTTCTCGTGCAACTCGAAGTGGCGGAACGAATTGTTGCCAAGCCCAGCTCGCGTACCTACGGAGCGTTATCGGTGAACGTTCAGGCGGTGGCCACCGCGCAAATAATCAGGCATGTGCCGCCGGGGGCGTTCAGTCCGCCACCAAAAGTCACTTCGGCGGTGGTTCGAATAACTCCGCGTTCAGATCCGATTATCGACGTCGCAGACGCAGCCAGATTTCGCGGCTTCGTTCAGGGGCTGTTCAGCATGCGCCGAAAGCAGATTGGCAATGTGCTGAGATCTGTCAGTGTGATCGGAACCGACGAGATCGCCAATGTCCTCGATGAACTCGGAATCGACAGCCGCGCTCGGCCGGAAACGCTGTCTCCGGAAATGCAGGTCGCGCTCATGCGCGCGGTGAAGTCGCCTCCGCCGGATCAGCTGTGAGGCTCGCGATTAGTCAGGGCGAACGTTAGACCTTCCAGCTCCATTGCCATATTCACGGTTCGAAGCGTTACATCCGGCGGAGTTGTGAGCTGGGTCGGCGCGAAGCTCAAGATCGCCTTGAGACCGGCTCGGACAACGGTGTCGACGATCTGCTGCGCGTTCTCGGCTGGAACGGTGAGGACCGCTATCTGATACTTGCCCGCGGCGACATCCCGCTCGAGGTGGGCGATATCCTTGACCGTTACTCCGCCTGAATTCTTACCGATCTTCGCGGGATCGCTGTCATACACTCCGGCGACCAGGAACCCCCGCGCGGTGAATCCCGCGTAGCGGGCAAGCGCAGCGCCGATTTTTCCCGCTCCGACAATGCAGACGCGCCATTGGGTCCCAAGGCCGAGGATTTCCTTGAGCCTTGCCGCGAGCTCAGGAACGGAATAGCCAAGCCCGCGCTTACCGAAAGAGCCAAAGAAGGAGAGATCCTTTCGCACCTGGGCAGATGTCGTCCCGCCCAGCCGGGCCAGATCATCGCTTGAAGTTGTAAGGATGCCGCGTGCGCCGATCTCTTCCAGAAAACTCAGGTAAATCGACAGGCGGCGAACAGTTGATTCTGCGATCCGTTTCACGTTTGTCGGGAGCTTGTGAATTGATTCACAAGTTAGACTGC
Source organism: Gemmatimonadales bacterium (assembly GCA_040002555.1). Taxonomy (GTDB): domain Bacteria; phylum Gemmatimonadota; class Gemmatimonadetes; order Gemmatimonadales; family Gemmatimonadaceae; genus UBA4720. Next base: position 8,279 of record JBDUEH010000064.1, read on the forward strand.
TGCGCGAAACCTGGCAACCAAGCGCGGGTCGGCGCGGATCATCCGGAGTTAAGTTGACTCATGGCTGTGCACATCAGTTCTGAAATCGGACGCGTTAAAGAAGTGCTGGTTCACCCACCCGGTGCAGAGCTTCTGGCCGTCACTCCGTCAACCCGTCACGACTATCTCTACGATGACATCGTTGACGTCGCGCAGGCAAAGCGCGAGCACCGGCGCTTTGTAGCTGTTCTTGAGCGGTTCGCGACCGTGCATCATGTCCGTAACCTCCTGACAGAAGTCATGAGCGACGACGAGACCCGGCAGAAGCTCATTCGCGAGACGCTCGACATCGTTCCGTCCGAGCCCTTGTCCCGGGAGCTTC
>JBDUEH010000065.1:0-8624 GCA_040002555.1 Gemmatimonadales bacterium
ACTAATGTCGAGATGGTTGTGACACTCCAGCCGGGAAGTCTATGGGAGTCACTTAACATCGCGACTCATGGTTCGCCATACGACATCGACAGTCACGTGCCCGTGATTTTCTATGGTGCTGGATTTGCTCGTGGAAAATTTGACGAGTTCGTACGCACGGTGGACATCGCCCCAACACTCGCTAGACGTCTCGGTATCAAGCCGTCGGAGCAGATCGATGGCGTTCCGTTGATGCACGCTCTTCGATGACGACAGTCGGAATCGTCGGGGGGCTGGGACCAGAATCTACAATCGACTATTACCGCCGGATTCTCGAGCTTTGGCAGCGAGATGATCCGTCGTCTCCGTCGATCGTCATCGACAGTCTCGACGTGCAACAGGCGCTCCGCCTTGTTGGGGCGGACAGGCAGGCTTTCACCGAATATCTTCTCCAGTCACTTCGACGACTTGCCGGTGCCGGCGTCGATTTCATCGCGATGACGGCCAACACGCCGCACCTCGTTTTCGATGAGCTCGCGGAGCAGACGATCGTTCCGCTCCTGAGCATCGTCGAAGTTTGCGCTGACGAAGCGCAACGAAAAGGAATTGGCCGATTGGGGTTGCTGGGTACGCGTTTTACCATGGAGGCATCGTTCTATCCCGAGGTATTCGAGCGTTACGGCATCGAAATCGTGCGGCCCGGAAACGATGATGTGACATGGGCCCACGAGAAATACACGGGCGAGCTTCTGAAGGGCCAATTTCTCGACAGCACGCGAGATGGATTCAGTTCTCTAATCGCGCGCCTCCACGATGAGCACGGAATCGACGGCGTCATCCTCGGCGGAACTGAGCTTCCGCTCCTGTTGACCATGTCGTCGATCGGTGGAGTTCCACTGCTCGACACCACCGCACTGCACGTTGAGGCAATCGTCAAGCGTCTCAGACGGCCTTAGTCCAATTGCCGCTCAGTCGCACTATGGCACTCGTATCGCGATCTTTTCAGCGTGTCGCGACCAGTTGAAACATCGGGCCCGATCGATCCAAAGCGCATTCTCAGTCTCGCCGAGTTCGAGGAGACTGCCCGCCTGCGCATACCGCATGCGACTTACGAGTATCTCGCCGCCGGCGCCGGTGACGAGCAAACACTGCGCTGGAACCGCGAATCGTTCGACCGAATCCTCCTGCGGCCGCGGGTTCTTCGCGATGTGGCGAAAGTCGACACCACACTGACACTGCTCGGGCGAAAGCTGGAATTTCCAATTTTGCTGGCTCCCACTGCGTTTCATCGTGCGATTCATCCGGACGGCGAAATCGCAACTGCAATCGGCGCGGGATCGGTCGGGGTTCCGTGGATCATCAGCACTGCGACAACCACTCCGCTGGATGAGATCGGGCGGGCGGCGACCGGACCTCTCTGGTTCCAGCTCTACGTTCAACCTGACCGATCGGTAAGTCACGACCTGATACAGAAAGCAGAATCGATTGGATGTGAGGCTCTATGTCTCACAGTTGACAGCGCGGCTCAAGGCGCGCGAGATCGTCAGACGCGCGCGCGTTTCGAGCTGCCTGCTGGTATCACGGCACCGTACATGGGGGAGCTGGTGGCCGGCAGAAACATTTCAGACAACCGTCGCGGTTCGAACATCACGTGGGATGACCTGGAGTGGCTCGTATCGGTTTCGAAAGTGCCCGTCGTGGTGAAGGGAATTCTCGACGGACGTGACGCATTTCGATGCATCGATTCCGGGGCCGCAGGAATCGTCGTATCGAACCACGGGGCGCGAAACCTCGATACTATTCCGGCGGCAATCGATGCACTGCCTGAAGTTTCGGACCATGTCGCCGGCCGCGTGCCGGTTCTCATAGACGGTGGAATCCGCCGGGGCACGGATATCGTGAAAGCAATTGCATTCGGTGCAAGTGCTGTTCTGGTAGGCCGGCCCTATTGTTTTGGATTGGCTGTCGCTGGAGCAGAAGGCGTTCAGCGTGTCGTCGAGATTCTGCGCACGGAGCTGGAGATGGCGATGCAGCTGATGGGAGTTCGCTCGTTGAGCGAGATCGATCGTTCGGCGTTGTGGTCTTCAAAACCCGACCGCTGAAATGCGGATTTCGTTGGCGACTCCGTCCGTTCCCCGGTCGCTGGATGACGGATTGGCAACTGTCGCCCGCCTTCAGTCTGAAGCTGTCCGGCAGGGAGAACACGATCTACTTCGCAGCGTCAACTACGCGCTTCGATATCAGGAATCGGCGACGAGTCTCATCGGCCCGTCAGGGGATTGCCAGGCGTTTTTCCCCTATGGCGAGGAAGGATTGCTCGTTCAGGAGATAGATGTGGAACTGGCAACGGGCTTGCTCGCCGGCAGATATGCACCTGAGCGCTACCGGGAATTGACGGCCTAACAGACCAACGCGCACTTATTGGCGAGTTCCCGTTCCGTAAGCTTTGTCGTCCGCATCGCGAATTGTGAAGGTGAGTTTCCCATCGGCGCGTTTGAATTCCAGCACCATATCTGGCTTGAGCACTTCGTAGATCTGTCCGTTCTTGTCATAAACGCCCGGGGCGAACATGTCAGGCGCGATTCGGACGAGCGCGAATTTCTTGAAATAAGGATCGTCCGGAGTGAATTGTCCCTTCAGCGTTCCTTCTTCGTGGCTGATTGTGAACACCTTGGGCGCCAGGTCTTTTCCCGCTGAGTCTTTTTCGATGTACACGTAGCGGCCACTGTAAGCTGCCGCTTCGCCTGCCGGGAACGACATCGCCAGTGACGGCTCGACCTCGATGTTCAGCGAGACGCGGGCACGCTCCCATTGCATCGACAGTGTTCCGCCATTTATCCGCAGCTCAGGGAAGGACCACGTCAACACGTCGGTGAAGGAAACCGCCTCCATGTGAACGGGAATGCGAAGCTGTTTTGCGCTCGAGTCTGGCGGCTCCATGTGGAACCGATGCGCGTCCGGCTCGAGCACGACAGTCCAGTTTCCGCTCTCTCGAACGACCATCCACACCGAGTATTTCCCCTTCGCCACCGGACGTCCTTCGACCTTCACATTTCTGTTCACGTCGAACGTCGTCGCCCAATTCGCTCCCGGGGTCCACGTCTCGTTCCAGCTGATCGCCTTGGTCCCAAAAAGTTTTTCACGTCCGCGTGCTCTCGGGCGCGAGTACTCGAGCGTGATTTTCGTTCCGTCGATCATCTGCGAAACGGTGCCCAGTTCGCTCGCGCGAATCTGCGCCGAAAGAATCCCGGGAGCTGCAAATGCCGCGATCGCGACGAAACGGAATGTCATTGGCTTCCTGAAAATCTGATTTTGAAAAAGAGAGACCTAACGAAACTTTGCGTCGATCGCAGTCCTGATATCGCTTAGCGACTTGCCTTCCTTGTGAAGGCGTACTGCGAGGCGCGCCTGGCCCTGACAAATCGAGCAATCGCGCGCCATTCCCTTGCCTTCGAAGCAGGAAAGCAGTGATCGCAGGTCGGGTGGAGCAGTGCAGCCGCAGTTGCAGCGAATGCCATCGAGTACTTCAGGAATCTCGCGAACAGAATCGAACAGCGGAATGAGCTTCGGCGTCGCCGACAGCTGCCCCCTTGTCAGCACGTTCTTTCCCGTAATTCCCGGTCTCGGGTCTGGGTGCGGAAAATCCAGACCTGCCCACAGCGCGCGACTCGGCACCAAGGTCGCGGCGACTGCGGCAGAACAGGCGGTGAGGAATCGGCGGCGAGTCAGATCGGAATAAATGTGAGCTCCCTGTCGGTGTTTTTTCTCGAGCCCAGTGGCTTAGTGATGATGCTCGCCCACGGCTACGGTATACGTTCCGCCCGGCGCGCACTTCACGGCCGAATTCGTGGACGTGAACATTCCCTTTGGATTGTTCTTCCAGAACCAGACGTGGAGATCGTAATGCTTGAGCGACGCCGCCATGATTGGCTCGTGTCCGTCCATCGGACCATTGAGCGTCTGGCCGAAGATCGTTGGTGCAACGCCACCCGCCGCCTCGACAGGCATGAACCACTCGGCCGCGGTCAGCTTGAGCTTGTTTCCTACCTGCTCGTAGATGAGAATCTGCGGTTTCGTTGGATCGAGCTTTGGACCGATGTTCGCAGTGTTCAGGAAATGCACTCCCATCGCTCCCGGAGGATAGACAACGGGACCATCCGTCGCGCCTTTCGGGAAATCGATGCACGCTAGTGTTGAGAAGTATCCGTCTCGAATTGCAGTGATCGGGTCGCTGTACTTGGAGAGCGCGGCCTTCGCCGCTGCGAGATCGGCCGCGTTGGCGCCGGTTTGAGCGTTCGAGGCGGCGGGCGTCACTACCGCAAGCACAAGAGCGACAAGCAGGAATGACAACGCTGTGCGGTTGGCAGGGCGCATTAGACTCTCCGGTCAGTTGATGGGCGTTTAGAATGCAACGCGGTCGTTACGCCGTCAACTCATGAAGTTCAGCGCTACGGGTTCCCGGAAGAAATCGTGTACTTGAACCCGTCCGGATCTTTCACGCGGAACACGCGGGCGCCCCACGGAGTGTCCATCGGCTCGGTATCCAGAGTCGTTCCGGTGGCTTTGACGCGCGCGGCAAGCTCGTCGATGTTCTGGGCCGTCGTTATCTGGAGCGAAAACCCTTCGCCCTTAACTCGATCAAAGCCTTTGGCGCCGTTGTCCTGACCGATCGCGATCCCGACGGCGCCAGCCTTCAGCGAAACGGCGACGAGTTTCCCCTCGCGCTCGATTCGACGTTCCACCGTGAAACCCATCACGTCACAGTACCACGCAAGGCTTTTCTCTAGGTCATTCACGGTCAGCGATGCGTTGAGGTCGCGACCCCGAAATGACTCCGGCTGGGAGCGCTGCGGGCCGCCCTCGATATTGGAAGACTCTGTGTCCATCAGTCCTTGATAATTCCCGCTACCCCACCAAGTCAAGGTTCTGGAGATTCGGCCCCAAACTGAACAGGCGTTCGATTTCCCGTTCTGGTCGCCCGACGATCGCCGTTCCGCCCCTTATTACGATCTCAAAACAGCGATATCGTTCCCGCGTCAATCGAACCTTCAAATCCCAATGAATATTCGGATTGCGAGTGAAGAATCGTCGTCGATCGACGAATACGCGTCAATACCGATCGCGTTCGAAGTCGCGTCTGTCCTGGACGTGACCCAAGCATCTTCCAACGATACGGCCACGGGGCTCGTCGAGAGGTCGCTCGAGCATCCATACACGAAGGACTACGACCAGCTACGGGGCGACAGTCCGCTCGAATGGGCCAATCGGTTCGACATCGATCAGTGCCATTTCCTAGTGGCGTTTGTCGTAGAAAACCGCGTTGGCGGAGCGGCTCTAATCATGGATTTACCGGACGTAGAAATGCTGGAGGGCCGGAAAGATCTTGCACTACTGTGGGACATTCGGGTCACACCCGCTTTCCGTTCCAGTGGCGTCGGCTCGGCCCTCCTCGGAGCTGCGGAGACGTGGGCGACCTCGCGCGGCGCGGCCGAGCTGAAAGTCGAAACGCAGAACATCAACGTGTCTGCCTGTAGATTCTACGAGTCGCACGGATTTGAGCTCCGGCATGTCAACGCAGGAGTTTACGAACGGCTGCCGAATGAAGTTCAGCTGTTGTGGTACAAGTCGCTTTACTGAAAACGCAGAGGTCCTGTTGTCAAAGCTTCGCCTCAAAATTTCGATGTCTCTCGATGGCTTCGTTGCCGGCCCGGAGCAAAGCGTGGAGAATCCGCTTGGCATCGGTGGCATGCGCCTTCACGAGTGGCTGTTTCCGCTCACCGCGTGGAAGGAGCCGCACGGCCTTGGCGAGGGCGAGGTCAATGACAGCGACCGTGTCGTCGCCGAATCTCTCGAGAACATCGGCGCTACAGTGATGGGGCGAAACATGTTCGGCGGACATCCCGGCCCGTGGAATCCGGCCAAACCGTGGAATGGCTGGTGGGGAGACGACCCGCCGTTTCATCATCCGGTGTTCGTGCTCACTGACTACGCACGCGATCCACTGCCGATGGACGGCGGAACAACTTTCTATTTCGTCACCGACGGAATTGAATCGGCACTCGAGCAGGCGCTTCGTGTGGCGAACGGGAAGGATGTATCTCTCGCCGGCGGAGCGAGGGCGTCGCAAGAGTATCTGATCGCCGGACTCGTGGACGAAATGGAGATAAACCTCGTGCCCATGCTCCTCGGCTCCGGTGAACGATTGTTCGACGGAGTCAACGATCTGCACGGCCTGAAGCTCGTTCGAACTGTCGCGATGCCGAACGTCACGCACCTCAAGTTCGCAAGATGAATCAGAAGACTGTATCGCTTGTTGCGACGCTATTTCTTGTAGGGGCTATTCTTGTTTTGCTGATGTCCCACAACCTCGTCGCGAAAGCGCCAATCGGGATGGCGCTCCAGATTGCCGCGGCTGCACTGATGGTTTGGGCGAGATTCACGTTTGGAATGCGAAGCTTCCACGCGGCCGCGAATCCGACGCAGGGAGGCCTCGTAACTCATGGCCCGTATCGGTATTGGCGCCATCCGATCTATGCGGCGGTTCTTCTTTTCGTGTGGACCGGCGTGCTTGCTCAGGGCAGGACGCCAACTTTCCAGGCGATCGCTCTGGCTTTTGCAGCGACGCTGATGACCGCCGTCCGAATCAGTGCAGAGGAGCAGCTCCTCAAAGGCATGTTTCCGGATTATCCCGCGTACTCGGCCAGGACAAAACGATTGATTCCATTTCTCTTTTGAAGGGAGTTGAGAAACGATGAAAGGCGGAAAGGGAGGAAGAAAACGGCAGGTTTCGTCCAATAACCGGGGCAAGCCGGCGACGCGTACGCAGGCGAAGACTGTCGAAAAGAAGCGCGAAAATGCCGGAGCACCGAAGAAGGGAAGCCGCAAGAACACGACGTTCGGCGGCCTCTCATCTAACGGGGATGAGTAGTTTCAATGCTTAGGGCTAGCGCCTATAGCTAATGCTGACTGCTGACTGCCAACAACAGTGCAGGCGGCGTCAGCAGCCGAAATCAACCCTCTTCGACGAGCGACTTGAGTCTTGCCAGCGCGCGATCCCAGTGCGCAGACACGACCTCAGCGTATTCGCGAACTTCCCGAATCGGACCTGGGTCGAGCTCGTAAAGACTTTCTCGTCCGGCGCGAACGCTGTGAACGAGGTGAGCATCTTCGAGAACTCTCAGGTGCTTGGTGACGGCCTGCCTGGTGAGATGCGTGCCCTCGGTGAGCCGCGCGATCGAATGCGGCTCACCACTGCTCAGCTTTGCGACGATTGATAGTCGTGTCTCATCCCCCAGCGCTGCGAAGATCGGCGCGTAATTGCGACGCCGTCTTTCAGCGCTAAGGCTTTTTCGCGACATGGTTCGCGATATTCTTCACCTGCGACTCCCATCCCTTTTCGTCCATGCGGAACGCCTCTTCTCGACGATGAGCTGGAACCTTGTCGAACCCGCTCTCGGTCACGACGAGCAGCGTGCCGTTTTCAGCCGGGGTCAGGTGGAATTCGACGAGCGTTGGTGTCTCGCCGGAGTAATCCACACTCGGGTCGATCGCGTACGGCAACCACGTGAATGAGAACAGGCTTTCTGGTTGAATCTCCTTGACGGTGGCGTTCCACTCGACGTGTTCGTACCCGGGGTGCGTCATTTTTCCGTGCGATGCCTCTCCGGGAACGAACGGGCCATCGAGCTTCACTTTGAACCAATCGCCAAATTCGCGGTAGTCGGTGACCGCGCGCCAAACGCGCGATACAGGTGCGTCGATCTGGATCTGCTTTTCTATTCTGTCCTGCATATGTAACCTCCTGGTTGCATGTCAAGGTAAGCTAATCAATCGGCAACCGCAAGGTTGCATATAAGGGACCCGAAAAGTGTTGCCGCGTCTCGCTTTTGGCCGATTTTCACTCAAGTGGACGCGCCAGGTGTTAGAAAATTGTCAGGTCTATTGCGACTTGAATGATCGTTCAACAGATTTGGCCTCCCTTCAATCGGAACCCCTATGATCAGCTCGCGTGCGGTTACACTCGCTGCAACGGTAGGTACCATTCTTCAGGTGGGAATGGTCGTACTGGGGCATACGAACCCCTCGGTCAAGGCGATGTTTGCAGTTGGCGGAATGGGCCTGTCGTTACTCGCCGGGCTCATCTACGCTGTCAACGCGCGAGGATCGAGCGTAGGCTCCCTGAGTATCGGCGGTGCCATCGCGGGCGGGATCTGCGCGTTCATTGGAATCGTCGTGTCCCACCTGCTGGGAGACGTTCCCCCTTCGCTCCTCCTCCTCGGCACGGTCAGTTCGGTAGTTACCGGCGCGATCGGGGGGGCGATTGGAAAATTCTTCTCAGCAGCCGCGGCAGTCGTCGTGTTCATCGCGTTGTCGTCCTCGGAGCCTTCGACTGCCAACGCTCAGACTGTTGCAACGACGAAAGATTTCAGCTGGCTCGTTGGCAGGTGGCAGGGAACGATGACGAACGGACCGGGAATCGCCGACGTCACGTTTCAACCCGCGGTGGCCGGACTGATGACAGGCGTCATGAAACTCGTTGCCGGCGACAAGATTCTCGTCGTCGAGCTAATCTCGATCGTCGATACGCCGAATGGTCCCGAGATGCGCTTCCGTCATTTCTCAGCGTCGCTCGATGCTTACGAGCA
>JBDUEH010000066.1:0-8457 GCA_040002555.1 Gemmatimonadales bacterium
TCGGAAGACGAGATCGAGGCGAGAGTCCGCGAGAAGCTTGAATTCGTCGATCTCATCCCCGATAAGGTCATGGAGCAGCTTCCGTCAGATTTGAGCGGCGGAATGCGCAAGCGCGTCGGAATTGCCCGCGGGATGGCAAACAATCCGAAGATCATGCTCTATGACGAGCCCACTTCGGGACTCGATCCGTTGACCACGGCGACGATTACGCACCTGATCATCAAGCTTCAACGAGAATTGGGCGTGACGAGCGTGGTGGTCACACACGATATTAGGTCTGCGTTCAGGATGGCGACAAAGATTGCTGTACTGAATGAGCGAAAAATTTCGTTCTTCGGAACTCCCGAAGAGATGACAGCCAGTGCCGACCCATACCTGCGTGATTTCCTTGGCGGATTCTGAAATGATCACACCGATGCGGGACAAGCCATGAAACGCTCTTCCGCCATTACCTGGGATCAGCTGAAAGTCGGCTTGGTGATTGTGGTCGCGATCGCCGTGATCGGAGTGGCGATACTGAAACTTGGCCAGTCGGCGCACCTCTTCACGAGTCGCTACACGCTCGTCACTTACGTGCCAAGCACCGCAGGCCTGCGCGTCGGCGGGCAGGTAACGGTTGCCGGGCAGCTCGCAGGATCGGTGAAATCAGTCGACTTCCTTCCGGTAGACACCGATACCACTCGCAACCTGAAGATCACCGTCGAGATCGACCAGTCGCTACAGGACCAGGTTCGACGCGATTCGCAGGCGAAGCTCAAGACCCAGGGTTTGCTCGGCGACAAGATTTTCGACATCACGCCGGGCACTCCGAAGTACGCAGTTCTCCAGAACGGAGAGACCCTCAAGCTTGGCGAAGCTCTCGACTATGAGGCCGTTCTCGTTCAGGCATCGACTGCGCTCGACCAGGTCTCGAGCTTGACCGGCTCACTTCAGAAAGTCGCAAACGAAGTCGCGACTGGCGAAGGCACCATCGGCCAGCTCATGACCAACCGCTCTCTTTACGACCAGCTCAATTCGACGCTGGCGAGCACCAACGGCATGATCTCACGTCTTCAGAATCCGAAGGGTACGATCGGGCAGCTCCTGAATGATCCAACGATGTACAACAACCTGAACCACATGCTCGGCTCCGCTGACACGCTCGTCGCTGCTCTTGGAACTGGCGTGAACTCGGGGAATGGCACGGTGGGCAAGCTCCTTCGTGATGATGCGCTCTACAATCGCCTCGTGGGGGCGGTAGCTGGGGTAGACACGCTCGTCGGCGCGATGCAGCATGGCAACGGCACAGTTAACAAGCTGTTCACCGACGCCGAGATGTACGATCAGATCTTGAAGGCTGTTACATCGCTCAACTCGGTTCTCTCGGACGTACGTCGCGACCCCAGACGGTACACAAAAGGATTGATCAAGGTATTTTAAGATGTGATGGATTCCTTTGACCTCGATGTCGTCGTAACGCGCGGAAACTCGGTAGAATCGTTTCATCGGGTTCACGCGGCCGCTGTAAACGCGTTCGACACACTGCTCGGGCGAACGGGCGATCCAGAGCTTCAGACCTTCTGGCGATCATGCGCAAAGCCGTTCCAGCTCATCCCGCTGCTGGAGAGTGGCGGATTCGATGCTCACGGATGGGGGGATGCCGAGCTGGCGGTCGCGTGCGCATCCCATGGTGGCGAGCCGGAACACGTCGCGATAGTCGAGGCAATGCTTCGGTCGCTTGGGCTCGAGGAAGGTGATCTGGCATGTGGTCCTCAGGAGCCGCTGTCCCCGCGCGGAGCGAAAATCGCTCGCGAATCGGGCGTGCGAATCAAGCGAACCCACAACAATTGCTCCGGTAAGCACGCTGCGATGCTTGCCTTGGCCCAGAAGAACGGCTGGCCAATCAAAGGCTATGAACGAGCCGATCATCCCGTTCAACAGGCGATGCTCAATCAAGTCGCTCTTTGGACTGGCGTTCGACCTTCGGAAATCGACGTCGCCATTGACGGTTGCGGCGCCGCCGTGTTTGGGTTGCCGCTCGATCGAATGGCAAGGGCATATGCCCGCTTGGGATCGGCCGCCGGCCGCGGCGAAGAAATCCCGGCCAGAATCGTGAGCGCGATGACGAAAAATCCTTTTCTCGTCGGCGGAACCGATCGTTTCGACTCGGTGGTCATGGAAGTGACTGACGGGCGCGTCCTGACAAAAGTTGGCGCCGAGGGAGTCCACTGTGCTGTGATTCTCGATTCATCGACCGGGATAGCGCTGAAGGTTGAGGACGGAAGCACACGCGCCCAGTATCCGGCGATGATCCGGATTCTTCAGGAGCTCGACGCCCTTCCCGATCCCCTGCCGTCGCGTCTTGCAGAAATTCTTCACCGGCCCATCAGGAATTCGCGCGGAGATGTCGTTGGCGAAACGACCGTGCGGGCCGGAGCTTCACGCTCGACAGTTGCCACTGCGACGATCTGATTCCGCCGGCGGCATTTCGATGCCGTCGAAACCGTCATGAACCACAAATTGCAGCCGCTGGAGAGTTCGGTCCGCCATCTCGTCAGGATCGCCGCCGCCATCGCTGGTGCGGACGAAGTGCTGACGCGCAAAGTGATGGAAGACGCAGCGGGGTCAGTAAATCCGAAAGAAGTCGATGAGGTGATTCTCCAGTCTTATCTGTTCGCCGGTTTCCCGAGAACGCTCAACGCCGCACGATCATGGCGCGCGATATCGGGAACAGAAGCTCCCGCGGTCGATGAGCCGGCTGAGCTGAAGAACGGTGGGCAATGGGAGAGGCAGGGCGAGCAAACGTGCGAGATTGTCTATGGGGAGTCGTACGAGCTGTTGCGCGACAACATCCGCCGGCTTCATCCGGCTCTGGATTCGTGGATGATCACGGACGGATATGGGAAGGTGTTGTCGAGGCCGCAGTTAGCCTTGAAGCTGCGTGAGCTGTGTATAGTGGCAGCGTGCGCCGCCACGGGGCAGCAGCGCCAGCTTCATTCACACTTGCACGGCGCTTTGAACAGCGGAGTTTCCATCGAGACTTTGTTGGCGGTCATCAACACTCTTGATAGCATCGTCGAAGAGGCCGAGCTGGCAAAATGTCGGTCATTGCTCAATCACGTCGTTTCAAAAAGGCATCCGCCGGGCTCCTCGGCGCTGCCACACAGTAAAACGGAACTGGGTGCCTGAATGTTCGTCGATCGCGTAATTGTCAAAGTCGAAGCTGGAACTGGCGGGTCGGGGTGTACCTCATTCCGGCGGGAGCATCGCGTTCCAATGGGTGGCCCCGATGGAGGTGACGGAGGCCGCGGCGGTGACATCATCATCCGCGGCGACGGCAACCTCGCGACCCTTCTCGATTACACGTACCGCGACAGGTGGGTGGCGGAACGCGGCGAGCACGGAATGGGCTCCAACAAGTCGGGCCACTCTGGCGCTGATGTGATTCTTCCCGTTCCGCCGGGAACAATCGTGCGCAATGCCGACACCAGCGAAATTCTGGCCGAAGTGCTGGAGGATGGCCAGGATCAGATCATTGCCAAGGGCGGCCGGGGCGGGAAGGGAAACAGTTTCTTCGCGACCGCTACTCATCAGTCGCCGCGCGAGTGGCAGCCGGGCGAGGAAGGTCAGCTCATGACGCTCGAGCTCGAGTTAAAGCTCATTGCCGACGTTGGATTGGTAGGCCAGCCAAACGCGGGTAAGTCAACCCTGCTGTCGGTGATATCGGCAGCTCGTCCGAAAATCGCCGACTACCCGTTCACCACCCTCGTTCCGAATCTGGGAGTGGTTCAAATGAGCGACCATCGTACGTTCGTGGTCGCCGATATCCCGGGCATCATCGAAGGAGCCCACGAAGGCAAAGGGCTCGGACTTCAGTTCCTCCGTCACATCGAGCGCACTCGTCTTCTCGCCTTCCTCATTCCAATCGACGCAATGGATTGGCAGGCCGAATACGACCAGCTTCGGCACGAAGTCGCAGCCCACTCTGAAGAGCTCGCAGCAAGGCCACATTGCGTTGTTTTTTCAAAGATGGATCTCTTCGGTGAGGATTACATACCGCCGATCGAAGCGCCCGAGGCTTTTGCGCTGTTTGCAATCAGCGCCGCCGGCCGCACCGGTTTGGATGGAATCCTGTCTTCGTGGTGGACGGAAATCCTGCGGATGAAGCAGAATGTCGTTGCCGAAGTCGCAAAATCCGTGGTGGCATTGCCTTAAGGCTTGCCACCTCAGGTCAAACATGAGGCGGTTTGATTCTTAATGCATGTAGCACCGCGCGGCTCGATTCATTATCCGGGTTGTCTCGAAGATCTATCGAATCCACCAGATCCGCTGTTCATGATCGGGGAGGCTTCAGTGCTACTCGGCCCGCTCGTAAGCATCGTCGGAACTCGCGAGCCAACGCCGTACGGCGTCAAGACAGCGCGCGCGATCTCCACGGCGTTTGCAAAAGCTGGAGTCTCTGTCGTCAGCGGAATGGCTCGGGGCATCGACGCGGTTGCGCATCGCGCCTGCCTCGAGAACGGCGTTGCAACCATCGCAATTCTTGGCACCGGCATCGACGTTCCGTATCCTGTGGGTCACCGCGAGTTACACAGGATCATTGGGGAGAAGGGCTTGGTCGCGTCCGAAAATGGTCCAGGCCTGACGGCTCACAAGGGTGCGTTTCCGCGTCGCAACAGGATCATCGCGGCACTGTCTCCAGTCACTATCGTTGTCGAGGCCGGTCACAGGAGCGGCGCGCTTAACACCGCATCGCAGGCCCTGGAGCTTGGACGGACAGTTGCCGCCGTGCCGGGCCCAATCGATTCCGCTCAAAGCGAAGGAACGAACCAGCTCATCAGAGATGGGGCGACTGTCATCGCTACGGTTGAGGATGCGTTGGCACTCGTCGGGGTTTCGTCTTCACCTCAGGTGCCCTACCAACTGTCCGAAGTTGACGGCACGATTTGGTGCGCGCTGGGAAATGGACCGCTCAGCATTGATGTGCTATCGAGTCGAACGAGCCTGGCTTCTCGCGACTGCCTCACGTCCGTGACGTCGCTGGAAATTCAGGGATTGGTTGAAAGCCTCGTCACTGGTGAAGTCCGCCGGCGCTGAGACCTGTCATCCGACTTCTATATTGAGGGTGTGAACGCCCGTCACCTTTACATCCACGTCCCGTTCTGTTCGCGACGCTGCTCGTATTGCGATTTTTCCATCGCGGTTCGTAAGGACGTGCCAATCCGAGAGTACGTCGATGCACTCGGGCTGGAGTTGAGCGGCCTGCGCAAAGAGGCGGAGCTGCCGCTCGCGACCGTCTACTTCGGCGGAGGTACGCCTTCCAAGCTTGGCGCCAGCGGAGTGGCCTCTATGCTTGCGACCGTAACGGACAATTTTGACATCACCGCCGACGCCGAGATCACCCTCGAGACAAATCCCGAGGATGTCTCAATCGACAATGTCGTCGCCTGGAGAACTGCCGGGATCAATCGCCTGTCCCTCGGCATCCAGACGTTCGACGACAACGCTCTCGCGTGGATGCACCGCACTCATTCGTCTGCTGACAGCAGTCGGGCGATCGCGACGGCTCGCGAGGGAGGAATAACAAACCTCTCTGTCGACCTCATCTTCGCCCTTCCCGAAAATCTCAACCGGTCCTGGTCCGACGATCTGGAAAAGATTTTGGAGATGAGTCCGGATCACATATCTCTTTACGGACTCACGATCGAGAAAGGAACGCCACTCGGTCGGTGGCAGGCAACCGGCAAAGTCACCCCCGCCAATGAAGACAGATATTCGGAACAGTTTCTGCTCGCCCACGCTGCCGTGGAATCGGCCGGACTGATGCACTACGAAGTATCAAACTTCGGTCGCGATGGAAAGAGGTCGCGACACAACTCGGCCTACTGGCAGGGGGTGAGTTATGTCGGGGCCGGACCATCAGCTCACTCCTTTGACGGTGAGTCGCGACGCTGGAATGTTGAGCCCTATGCCGAGTGGCAGTCGAGACTTTCGAGCGGCACCAGTGTAGTTGAGGGGGCGGAACTTCTAACGGACGACAATCGCCGCGCTGAAAAGGTCTATCTTGGACTGAGGACAATCGACGGGTACCTGGCTGGTGCGGCGGACGTCGCGACCGCGGGCGTCTGGGCGTCTGAGGGGTGGGCGACGGTTGAAAACAACGTCATTCGGTTGACGCCGGAAGGTTGGCTGCGACTCGATAGCCTCGCAGCCGGGTTGACAGGTCTTTGAAATCACTCAAACATTGGGACTTATGCCGATTCCCGAGCTGAGCGAACGAGAAAGGCGGGTACTTGAAGCGGTCATCCAGTCTTATGTGGAAACCGCTCAGCCCGCGGGCTCGAATGCCATCGCACGCAGGTTCGGCCTCGGGGTCTCGCCGGCGACGATTCGCAACACCATGAGCGACCTCGAAGAAAAGGGTCTGCTCTACCATCCGCACACGTCAGCCGGCCGGGTGCCAACCGACGTTGCCTATCGTGTCTACGTAGACTCGCTGCTGCCGCTACCATCAAAACCGCTCCGAGAGCATGACACGCTAAGCGCCCAGATTGTAGGCGGTGGATCGGCTATCGACTCCATTCTCCGCCGAGCTGCGATAAGTCTTGGCGTGATCACGCAAGAGCTTGGAGTCGCTCTCGGACCTCGACTCGACAACAGCATCCTCGAGCGGGTTGATCTCGTGCGCCTGTCGAGCGAGCGCCTTCTTGTTGCGCTGACTCTTACCGGCGGCGCAGTGCGGACGATCTTCGTCGAAGCACGGGGAGAGATTGCCGATTCCGCAATCGCCGATGTCACCCGAGTTCTCAATCAGAGAATCGCGGGTCTCACGCTGCTGCAGGTTCGCCACTCGGTCAGTGAGCGTCTGCGCGACACGGGGCCGACCCGCGAATCAGCCGAGCTTCTCAATATTTTTGTTGAGGAAGGCGAGCAGCTCTTCGACACGGCAATGCAGGGTGACGACACTGTCCTGTTGGGCCAGCCGTCTCTTCTCGCTGAGCAACCGGAGTTCAACACGGTTGACAATATGCGAAGGCTCGTCGCGCTGACCGAGACTCACGAGCATCTGGCCGACCTGCTTCGCAAGCGCAGCGACAGTCCGGGAATCACAATCAGCATCGGCAACGAGCACCTCGATCCGAAGCTCGAGACGTTCACCATCGTGACGGCTCAATATCGCTCAGGCGGCGTAACGGGAGTCATCGGCGTCATAGGTCCAACACGAATGCCCTATGACAAAGTGATATCCCTCGTTACTCATACATCTCGACTTATTACCGACCTACTGGATTAGCTGCTCGATGGCCGATTACTACAACACACTCGGCGTTCAGAAGACTGCTTCTGACGACGACATCAAGAAAGCATACCGCAAGCTGGCGATGACAAATCACCCGGACCGCAACAACGGTTCGAGTGAGGCGGAAGAAAAGTTCAAGCAGATCACTGAAGCCTATGACGTGCTTCGTGATCCCAACAAGCGCGCCGCGTACGATCGATATGGCGAGGCGGGACTTCGCGGCGGTGCCGGCGGATTCCACCACGTCGATCTTTCCGAAGCTCTGAATATTTTCATGCGCGACCTGGGCGGCATGTCCGGGTTCGGTGATCTGTTCGGTGGCGGTGGTGGCGGGCGTGGTCAATCAGGTCCGCGTACGGGCTCCGACATTCGCATCACGATGCCGCTCAAGCTGGCGGAAGTCGAAACGGGGCTCGAGAAAACGGTCGCCGTCAAACTCCTCGCGAGCTGTGATCGCTGCGAAGGCAGCGGCGCCGAGCCGGGTACCTCCGCGAATCGGTGCACAACATGCGCTGGCGCGGGGGAAGTTCGTCGGGCGCAGAAGTCATTCTTTGGACAGGTTATCAGCGTTTCAGCGTGTCCCACGTGCGCTGGCGAAGGCACGATCATCAGCTCGCCTTGCAGAAAATGCCGCGGCGAGGGGCGCATCCGACAGGAAGAAGGCGTTGTTGTGAAAGTTCCGCCCGGCGTCGCGACAGGTCAGTACATGACGATGCGCGGCGTTGGAAACGTCGGTCCTCGTGGCGGAGGTCGCGGTGACATCCTGGTGGTTTTCGAGGTCGAGGAAGACGCGCGCTTCGAGCGCGATGGTGAGGACCTCTACTGCGAAGTGTTGTGCACGTATCCGCAGCTAGTGTTCGGTGCCGACGTCGAAGTCCCGACCGTAAGCGCCAGTGTGACGCTGCACGTGCCGGCACGCACCGAAAGTGGTCAGGTCTTTCACCTGCGCGGTCGCGGTCTCCCGCGCGTTAACGCAACCGGTGTCGGCGATCTTCACGTCCGACTCCAGCTCTTCACGCCGGAAGAACTCGCGGAAGAAGAAGAATCGATCATCAAGCGGCTTGGAGAGATTCAGGTCGCGCCCGCGCAGCGCAGTCCCAAGGGATTCTGGTCGAAGGTAAAAGAGTCGCTGGGCGCGTGACGAAGCAGCTTATAGCTAACGCTTACAGCCGACGCTG
>JBDUEH010000067.1:0-8424 GCA_040002555.1 Gemmatimonadales bacterium
TGAGCCAGGACACGGTGCTCTTCAACGACACCGTTCGCAACAACATCGCGTACGGCACCGGACTGACGTACTCGGATGAGGAGGTCGAGGCCGCGGCCAGCGCTGCCAACGCTCATGTTTTCATCGCCGAGCTGCCGGAGGGTTATGCAACGATTCTCGGCGAACGGGGCACCCGTTTGTCCGGGGGACAAAGGCAGCGGTTGGCGATTGCACGGGCCTTGCTCAGAGATCCACCGATCCTCATCCTCGACGAGGCCACTTCTGCTCTGGATACCGAGTCGGAGCGACTGGTTCAGGAGGCGGTGGACAGATTGTTGCGCGGGCGGACGGTATTCGTGATAGCGCACCGCCTCTCGACAATCGTTCATGCCGACCAGATTCTCGTGTTGGAGCGAGGGGAGATAATCGAGCGCGGAACGCACACCGAGCTGCTGGCGGCGCGCGGAGCCTATCACCGTTTGTACACGCTGCAATTCGGAAACATGAACTCAACGAGCGAACCAATGGCTTCGGCGGCGGTATAGGGTGCGAATTCTACTTTTGCACTGTTCCAGGGAATGGTCGGGAACAGCCCGGGCATTTGCGGTGGCTGCTCGTGGTCTCGCCGCCCGGGGCTATCACGTCACGTTTCTGGCTGAGCCGCACAGCAATGTCGAACAGTCGGCGTCGCGAATGGCCACTGTTGCTTCCAAGCTGGGAGGGGAGAATCCCGTCGGGCCTCGCGATGTAGCTCCGTTCGAGGTTGTCCCGTTTTCGTGCGACGGCAACTGGTTTGGAGCAGCGTGGCGCTTGAGGCATCTCTTTCGGCAGTGGGATGCCGAAGTTGTGCTTGTGCATACCGAAAAGGAGCACATCATCGCGTCGTTGGCGTGCTGGCTCGGACGCAGCGGCAAAGTCGTCCGTCGCACTCCGGCGAACTGCCAGCTTGCGATGGCCGGGAAGGGAAAGTTCGCGCACTGGCTCACTCGAACCACCTACTTGTTTTCGAGTGAGAGCGATGCGAGGCTCGCCATCCTTCCGAGGCGAACCGATCGGAGCGCAATCGCACGACTTGGCGTCGATGCGTCCCGCTATCCTGACCGGACGGCAGCTACACAGGATCCGAAGCCCGAAGACATCCGATACGTCATTTGCGTTTACGATCCGACGTCGCGCGGTCGCGCGGCAACTGCGATTCGTACTGTGTCGATGCTCGCGCCCCGTCATCCCTATCTTCGGCTGATCATCTTCGGCGCTGGCTCTGATAGCGAAGATCTCCGCATGCAGGCGGCGGCGCTTAACGTGATGGATCTGGTGAGTTTCCTGGGAGAGCGCGACGACCATCTGACGCTCATGCGCGACGCCGAGCTGGGCTGGGTTGTCGCGGAGGCCGACACTGCCGCATATGGAATTCTCGATCTGATGGCACTCGGCGTTCCAGTGGTTGCGGCTGAAGGAAGCGTGGCGGATGTCTACGTCGCGAACCTGATCAGCGGCGCGCTGATTCCTCCTGATGATGCGGCGACAACGGCAGCGACCGTGGTGACGCTTCTCTCGAGCGAAGAGCAGCGACAGGCGATGGGCGCTGCCGCGCGAGTGCGCGTGGCTCGAGAGTTTCCAGAGCAGGCGATGATCGACGGTTTCGAAAAAGCAATCACGAGTGCAGCAGGTCGAGCGCGGCACAAGGGGTGAGCTCGCGGGAGTCGGTTGCGGTTACCGTGGTAATCGCGGCTCGCAACGAAGCTGCGAACATCGCCGATTGCATTGCGAGCGTGAGCTGGGCGGCTGAAATCATTGTCGTCGAGAACGATTCGACAGATGAGACGATCGACAGAGCGCGCACGGCCGGCGCGAAAGTCGTGTCGAATCCGTTTGAGACTATTGGCGGCCAACGCAACGCGGCAATCGAGACCGCATCAGCGGAATGGATTCTCGTTGTGGATGCCGACGAGCGCGCATCGATTGAGGTCGGCGAAGAGGTTCGAACGACGATTGCGAATGCCACGTACTACGCGTATCGGGTTCGGCGGCGAAATTTTTTCCTTGGCTCGGAAGTTCGCCACGGTGGGTGGGATCGCGATCGCCCGGTCCGGCTGTTCAAGTCACACCTTCGATATGATGAAAGCCGGGTGCATGAACACGTCGTCGTCAGCGGTGATGTGGGTGAATTGCGAAGTACGCTTTCGCACGAGCCGTATCCGTCGATCGACAACTATCTGGAGAAGCTCGAGCGCTATAGCCGGTGGTGGGCTGAGGACAAATTCGAGCGGGGCAAGCGTACATCGCCGAGCTCGGTGTGGGTCAGGTCAAGACTGCGTTTCGCGAAAATGTATTTCCTGAAGCTCGGGTTTCTCGATGGAGAGGCCGGAGTCATTCTCGCGGCGCTTGCGAGCATGAGCGTTATGACGAAATACGCTCGCCTCTGGGAGCTACAGAAGCGTGGAGGTAAGTAGCTCTGCGGATCTTACTGGTGGGGAGCGACAATCCGTGGCGCATGGAGTCTGCG
Organism: Gemmatimonadales bacterium; assembly: GCA_040002555.1. GTDB lineage: Bacteria > Gemmatimonadota > Gemmatimonadetes > Gemmatimonadales > Gemmatimonadaceae > UBA4720. The sequence goes on from JBDUEH010000067.1 coordinate 2,486, forward strand.
GTGGAACGGGCGTTCAGGAAGCTCGGTCACACAACGCTGCTGATCGACGATCGCAGAATGAAGCGCAAGATTGGCCGAGCGTTGACGCAACGCTGGGCGCGATGGAATGCGAAGCACTTCCGTCCCGATTTTGTTTTTCTTTCAAAGTGCCTCGCGCTCGATCCGGCAACGGTGATCGAGATCATTGGCGAGAAGCCGAATGCGATGTGGTATCACGATCCGCAGTGGCACCGCGACCTCGATCGTCCGGACATAGCGCACATTGCGACGATTGGCCGCCTCGCTCGAACGTTTTTCGTTACAGGATTCGAATCCGAATGGCGCACTCATGGACTGAACGCGCTGTTTCTGCCTGCGGCTGGTGATGCGGGGATTCATCCTGTTGCGCCCGATGGCAAATTCACTTCGGAGATTGCGTTCATCGGAACCGGCTACGATCGCGATCGGGCGGAGCTATTGGTGAGAGTTGCGAAGGCAAAGAAAGTTCGGGTATGGGGTCCCGGTTGGGCTGAGTGGAAAGGTCCGCTCAACTGGAATGGCCAGACTGTCGAAGGGGGCGATTTCGCGGCTGTCTGTTCAAGCTCGAAGGTCGTACTTGGTATAAACCCGACACGTGCAGCAGGCGGGACGGGTTACACGTCGGATCGCACCTGGATGGTGATGCTTGCAGGAGGATTCTATCTGACTCAGCGAACACCGGGCGTGGCGGCGATGCTGCACGATGGCGAGCATTGCGCGTTTTACGATGATGCGGACTCATGCGTGGCGCAATGCTATGCATACCTGGCCGATTCTGCGAAGCGGGATCGAATCCGAGCGGCCGGGGAGAAGTTCGTTCGCGCGCACCACACGTACGACCAGCGTGCGAGCAACATTCTCGACGACCGGGAGTTCGAAAATCCGCTGACCGATCGGTGCTGAGGCACCTGTTCGTGACGCAGGATTATGGTCCTGATCGTGGCGGGATGGCTCGTCGTTACGTCGAGTTGTGCCGTCGATTCGGGGACGCAGACAATTCGATGTCGGTCTCAACGGTAAGGCTCGACGGTGACCTGGCGTTCGACAAGGGCGAAGCGTATCCGATAAATCGTCAGCCGTTTCATTTTCGAGAGGCGAATCGATTTGCCAACCAGGTGAAATGGGCGCGGTGGCTCACGACGGTCGCCCGCGACGAACTCGATGTAATCCATTGCGGCAACATCAGGCCCGTTGGCTATGCGGTTTCATGGGCTCACTCTCGATTGAAGATTCCGTATATCGTCTACGTAAACGGCGGTGATCTTCTCCGCGAGCAGCGAAAGACTGAAAAGAGTCGCGTAAAGCGAGCGAGTGCGCGCAGAATTTTCGGTCAGGCTGCCGGAATTGCCGCGACGTCAGCGTGGGTGGCCGATCTGACACGCGATGTGATGAAGGAGGTTGGCGTGAAGGAAATGCCCCCAATCGCTGCGCTCGATCTGGGGACAGACCCGGATAACTTTTCGCCGACCAGGAACACCGGACGCCTGAGAGACAAATGGGGCGTGGGTAACGCGCCTTTGATGATTACAGTGGCCAGGCTTGTACCGCACAAAGGCCAGGACGTCGGGATTCGTGCGCTGGTTGACCTTTCGAAAGAATTTCCTTCCCTTCGCTACGTGCTTGTTGGCGAGGGGCACGACGAGCAGCGCCTTCGCGCGCTCGCTTCTGAGTTGGGAGTTGTCGAGCGCGTAGTCTTCGCCGGCCCGGTTGATGACGAAGACTTACGCGAGGCGTACGCAACGTCGAACGTCTATCTCGGGGCTTCGCGTCTGGACAACACTGTCAACGTAGAGGGTTTTGGCATTTCTTTTCTCGAGGCGTCAGCGTCGGGAGTTCCAGTCGTTGCAGGCGATTCAGGAGGAGTGCGTTCCGCAGTGCGGGATGGTGTCACGGGCGTCGTCGTTCCCCCGGAAAACATTCAGGCGATTGCATCGGCAATCGGCGGTTTCCTGCGTGATAAGGTACGCGCGTCAACCTTCGGCTCTGCCGGTCGAAAGGCTGTTGAAGAGCACTACAACTGGGACCGCGTCGCTCGCGACACGCGAGACTTCACGCTTTCGGTTTTGAAACACGCGGGCGCCGCACGATGAACATGTACGAGGAGAGACGAAAACTTCCTCCGACGTTTTCGCATCGGGCCGAGTTCTATTCGATGCGCGCGGCGTTCGCTGGATTGCAAAAACTTCCCTGGGATACGGCGTGTGCTATCGGGGAGCGACTTGGCGCGCTGGGCCGATGGCCGCTTGGAATCCGCCGCCACGTGGTTGAAACTCAAATCGCGGCCGCGTTTCCGAATCTGAGCGAAGCCGAGGTCAGGAAAACTGCGGAAGGCTCGTACAGGCATCTCGGTCGCAACGCGGTCGAGGCAGCGATCCTCCCAAAACTCGGGAAGGACGGAGTGCTCAGTCTCGTCGATCGCGTTGACGGATGGGAGCACGTTGAGGCAGCACGCAGGCGCGGGGTAGGCGGCATCATGGTTGGCGGTCATCATGGGAATTGGGAACTGATGGGCGGGTACCTCGCTGCGAAAGGATTGCGTCCCGAAGTCGTCGTTCGTGGCGCCGCCAACCGATTGTTCGAGGATTACCTCAATGCCAACCGGGGAAAGATGGGAATGACAGTTGTGCACGACACGAAGGCAGCAAAGAGTACGGTAAAAGCCGTGCGCGATGGCCGGTTCGTCGCAATTCTCGCCGATCAGGGCGTTCTCGGTCTCGCATCGACCTTTGTTCCGTTCTTTGGACGGCCCGCCAAGACCGCGCGAGGGTTTGCGGTATTCGCCTTGCGATTGGATGCTGCGGCCTGCTTTATGGACATGCTTCGGCTGCCGAATGGTCGGTTCCGCGTTGTGTTCGAACCAATTGAAGTCGAGAAGTCGGGCGATCGCGAAAGGGACGTGGACGCGATGGTCGCTCGTTACAGCGAAATTCTGGAGAAGTGGGTACGCCAATATCCGTCGCAATATTTCTGGCAGCATCGCCGATGGAGACGACAGCCCGCCGAGACTCCACCCGAGCTGCGAGACCCGACGCTGAAGGATCCGGGCAAGTGGACGCCCTCGAGATGATGGCATGCTAGACATTGCTCAACGCAAACGCTTCCTCGGCGACAGCCGCGCGCGTTTCGGAATCGTCGTGATCACGCTGATGGTTCTCGCTGCTATCGCTGCGCCGTTCGTCGCGACTCAGGATCCACTGAGGATCGACCTGACCAACTATCTCGCGCGTCCGTCCGGAGCCCACTGGCTCGGTACAGATGTGCAAGGACGCGACATCTGGGCGCGCCTGGTGTTTGGTGCGCGTGTGTCGTTGACGGTCGGCCTGATTTCTCAGGGAATAGCGCTGTCGCTCGGAGTGACGCTTGGATTGATTGCCGGCTACTACGGAAAGTGGGTGGACGAGGTCGTAATGCGGCTCGCCGACGTAACGCTCGCGTTTCCGACGCTGCTGCTTCTCATCGCAATGGTTGCTGCATTTCAGCCGTCGATGGGAGTCGTATTCGCGACGATTGGTGTCGTTGGATGGGCCGGTATGGCGCGACTGGTTCGAGGACAGGTTCTCGTAGTGCGTCAGCTCGAGTATGTGCAGGCGATAAGAGCCCTTGGTGCGAAGGATGTACGCGTGATCTTGCAGCACGTTCTGCCGAATGTCATCGCGCCCGTGGTCATCGCCGCGACGCTCGGTGTTGCCGGGGCGATCATGGCCGAGGCTGCACTATCGTTTCTCGGGCTTGGTGTGCCTGCCCCGACACCGAGTTGGGGGTCGATGATCGCGGATGGGCGCGACCTCGATCAGTTGAGGCGCGCACCGTGGACGTCGGTATTTCCTGGAATGGCGATCGGAGTCGCGGTTCTTGGGTTCAATCTCCTTGGCGATGCGCTTCGCGATGCTCTCGATCCGCGTCAGCACCGCAAGGCGCCCAGGGAACCGTAGTGAACGCTTTTGTCGGTGCGGCGGTCGCGCTGATTGCGTGTACTGATTCCGCGGCGAAGACTCCCGAGGCATCCGCGAGGACCGAGTCGCATACGATGCGACTCGATCAGGTCGGCGATCACTTTCAGAGTCCGGTATACGTCACATCGCCGACCGGTGATTCGCGACTGTTCGTGGTTGAGCAAGCGGGCCGAATTCGAGTCGTCAAGAACGGTGTTGCTTCACCGATGCCGTTTCTGGACATCACATCTCGCGTGAAAAGCGGTGGTGAACAGGGCCTGTTCAGCGTCGCGTTCCATCCTGACTATCGGACCAACGGATTCTTCTACGTCGATTTCACCGACAAGCACGGCGAGACCCACATCGAGCGCTTCAAGGTCAGCGCGAATGCCGATGTTGCGGATTCCGCATCGTCACTCTTGATCTTGAAGATTGACCAGCCATACGGGAACCACAACGGCGGTCTTGTGATGTTCGGTCCGGATGGGATGTTGTACATCGGAATGGGCGACGGTGGATCTGGTGGTGATCCGAAGGAGAACAGCCAGAATCGAAACGCGCTGCTAGGAAAAATTCTTCGCATCAATGTCAGCAGAACCGATCCTTATTCGATTCCGGTCGGCAACCCGTTCGCGAACGGTGAGGAAGGGAAGCCCGAAGTGTGGGCAACCGGCATCAGAAACCCGTGGCGGTTCGCGTTTGACCGCACTGCGGGACTGTTGTACATCGCAGATGTCGGTCAAAACCAGATCGAGGAAGTCGACGTCGTACAGGCGAGTCGCGCCGGCGTGAACTACGGCTGGAATGTCATGGAAGGCGATGCGTGTTACCATCCGTCGAGCGGCTGCAACAAAGCGGGCCTCGAGCTTCCAGTGCTTACGTACAGGCACATCGCGAATGCCTGCTCGATTACTGGTGGCTTCGTTTACAGAGGACATCGCGTTCCCCCGATCATCGGACACTACTTTTACGCCGACTACTGCGCCGGCTGGATTCGCAGCTTCAAATACGAGAACGGCGCGGCGACAGACAAGCGTGAGTGGATGATCCCGGATATCGGACACATCGTCTCGTTTGGACAGGATGCGTCGGGCGAGCTCTACGTTGTCTCGGAGTCTGGAAAGATCTGGCGAGTAGCGGCCGCGACGTAGGCGCCGGCAAAGACCATTTAAGCGGTCGCCCGAATTCTGACGAGGCCGTAGTCACGAACCCCTTTCTTCACGAGATAGTACTCGCGTAAAAGCGGATCGCCCGGATGGGCGGTGACACCGACGAGTTTTTGTCCGTTCACCGAAACGCCGCCCTGCTCGACCAATCTGCGCGCCGCACCCTTCGATGCCGCGAGCTTCAGGTCTACGAGCCAATCGATCACGCTCGTGAAGAGCGCGTTCTCTGCAAACGGCACTTCCTTGCTCAAGACCTGAAGCGCGTCGGCCGAGAGTCCGGCAGGGTCTCCCTTTGCAAAGAGAATTCTCGAAACCTCACCTGCGATGGCCGCCGCTTCGCTGCCGTGAACGCGGGTCGTCACTTCTTTCGCCAGCTCCTGCTGCGCTACGCGGTCCTGCGGCCGCTCAGACATCTCGCGTTCCAGCGATTCGATTTCTTCGCGACAGAGCAGAGTGAAGTAACGCAGGTACCTGCCGGCGTCGCGATCGTCAACGTTGATCCAGAACTGGTAAAACTGGTACGGTGACGTTCGCTCGGGGTCGAGCCATACGCTGCCCGACTCCGTTTTTCCGAATTTCGTTCCGCTGGAGTTGGCGACGAGCGGAAATGTCATCGCGTGAGCCTCGCCACCTTCGGTGCGACGAATCAGCTCCAGCCCGGCTGTGATGTTTCCCCACTGATCGCTGCCGCCAACCTGAAGCGTGACACCTTCGCGCCGGAACAGCTCGCGATAGTCGTACGCCTGAAGCAGCATGTAGGAGAATTCAGTGTACGACATTCCGGACTCCAGGCGCGATTGCACCGAGTCCTTCTGCATCATGT
>JBDUEH010000068.1:0-8422 GCA_040002555.1 Gemmatimonadales bacterium
TCGCGTCCTCCGCCTTTGATCTTCTTGAACGAATCAATGAGCGTATTGAGCCCATTGCGCGGATCGAATCTGCCAAGAAAAAGAATCGATGGAACGTCTTTGCGAATTCCCGGCGGCGGCGGAACGTGCGGGTTGAACAAGTCGAGGTCGATGCCGTTCGGGACGATCGTCCAGTTGGCTTCGAAATATCTGTTGAGCGCAACAGTCGTAGAATGTGAAACGGCCACTGCGGCCGCCATTCGATTCAATTTCCCTTGAAGCCATTTCTGGCTCAACGCGTACAGGTTTGACTTGTCGAAGTACGTATGAAACGTTCCTACCACCGGACAGTCGGCCGCATCGATAGCGATAACGGGAAGCGAGGGACTCAGCGGCGAATGGACGTGCACGATGTCGTAGTCGCCGCGCTTGAAGACATCCTTGAGTTGTTTCTTGAGGCCGATTCCGACTGTCAGGCGCGCCTGTGATCCGTTGAAATAGATCGGCTGGCTCCGACCAACTCGAATCACATGGGGCTCGGCTACAGCTCCTTTGAGGTTCGAGGTGACGATGTCGACATGGTGGCCCTGACGGCGCGCTTCACGAGCGAAAAAGTGTACGTGCTCGCAAATGCCGCCGAGGTGCGGATAGTAGTACTCGGTGACGAGCGCGATACGGAGTGGGCGAGCGAACTCGGCGGCCGCTCTTGGAAGTGCAGGGGCCGGAGTCAGATCGATGGCACGCGCGAGGTTATTACGACGCGTTAAGGGCGGCATGAGCTGCGGCAAGTCTGGCTATTGGCACACGGAAAGGTGAACAGGATACATAGTCGAGACCGATTTCATGACACAGGGCGATCGATCGCGTTTCGCCGCCGTGTTCGCCACAGATACCCAGCTTGATGTTCGGACGAACTCTACGACCATCCTCGACGGCGATTCTAATGAGCCTGCCAACGCCGCGAGCATCCAGAACCTGAAAAGGATCGTCCGCAAAGATACCACGCTCGACGTACGAAGGTAGAAAACGGCCCGCGTCGTCCCGGCTCAGTCCATATGTAGTCTGCGTTAGATCATTTGTTCCGAAAGAGAAGAATTCGGCGGACTTCGCGATCTCATCGGCAGTCAGGGCCGCCCTCGGCAGCTCGATCATCGTACCGATCATGTAGCTGACGCTCTCGCCCATCGCGCCCAGGACCTGATCTGCGGCTTCCTCGAGGATCGCACGCTGATTGTCGAACTCTGCCACGGTGGATACGAGCGGGACCATGATTTCCGGCCTGACGTCGATGCCTCTTCGCATTGCCCTGACGGCTGCCTCGAAAATGGCGCGCCCCTGCATCTCCGTGATTTCGGGGAACGTTATCCCCAGCCGGCATCCGCGATGACCCAGCATCGGGTTGTTTTCGCGAAGGCCTTCGACGATGCGGTTGAGCTCTTCTCGCGGTACTCCGAGCGTTCGCGCGAGAAGCTTGCTCTCCTCTCCACCATGAGGAAGAAATTCATGCAGCGGAGGATCGAGGAGTCTGATCGTCACCGGCAGGCCGTTCATCGCCTCGAAGATTCCCTCGAAGTCGGAGCGCTGCATCGGCATAAGTTTGGCGAGAGCGCGCCGGCGACCGCCCTCGTCTCGCGCGACGATCATCTCGCGCATTGGGGTGATACGCTCACCCTCGAAGAACATGTGTTCGGTGCGGCAGAGACCGATTCCTTCGGCACCGAAATTTCTGGCGATGCGTGCGTCGCGCGGTGTGTCAGCGTTGGCCCGCACTCTCAGGCGGCGAACGTCATCAGCCCATTCCAGCAACTCTGAATACGACTGATAAAGCGGCGCCGCAGATCGTGCGAGAGTTCCGTTCGTGACCTGAACTATCTCGCTCGGTATCGTTGGGAGATTACCCGCGAATACCCGGCCGGTTGCTCCATCGAGAGTCAGCCATTCACCCTCGGTGACGACGGCTCCGTTCACTGAAAAGCGCCTGTGCTGAATGTCTACGTCGATGTCCTTGCATCCGACGATTGCGCACTTGCCCATTCCGCGAGCAACGACGGCGGCGTGGCTCGTCATTCCACCACGTGCCGTGAGCACTGCACGCGCTGCAACGATGCCGTGAAAATCTTCGGGCGTCGTCTCATCACGGACAAGAATTACGGCCTCGCCCGCAGCAGCGCGCTCGACGGCGCTGTCCGGATCGAACACCGCGACTCCGCTCGCGGCTCCCGGGCTTGCCGGAAGGCCGAGGCAGAGCGGTTTCGCCCTGACCGACGGGTCGATAATCGGGTGAAGGAGCTGATCGAGATCAGCTGGCGGTACGCGCTTGACGGCTTCCGTTTGGTCAATCAACCCCTCTTTCACCATGTCGCGCGCGATACGGACGGCAGCGGCTGCAGTTCTCTTTCCGTTACGAGTCTGCAGGAGGTATAGTTTCCCGCGCTCGACAGTGAATTCGAGGTCCTGCATGTCGGCGAAATGCTTTTCGAGCCGGTCCTGCGTCTCGAGAAGCTCGGCGTAAGCGCCTGGAAGGCGTTGCTCCATCTCGTCGATGTGGAGCGGCGTGCGAATTCCTGCGACAACGTCTTCACCCTGAGCATTGACGAGAAACTCCCCGTAGAACTTTTTCTCGCCAGTGGACGGATCGCGCGTGAATGCAACGCCTGTCCCCGAGTCATCGCCCAGATTTCCGAAGACCATTGCCACGATGTTGACCCCGGTGCCGAGGTCTTCCGGGATCGAATTGACCTTGCGGTAATCGCGCGCTTTTTTCAAAGTCCACGACTTCCACACAGCCTCGATCGCGCCCCAGAGCTGTACGACCGGATTCGTCGGAAATTCGGCACCCGTGGCATTTCTTACGAGGGCCTTGTACTCCTCGACAAGGTTGCGGAGCGTCTCTTCACTCAGCTCGGCGTCGGTGTGCACTCCTGAGGTAAGCCGGCGTGCCTTGAGAAGGTGCTCGAAATCAGCGATAGAAACGCCGAGGACCACGTCGGAGTACATCTGGATAAAGCGGCGATACGAATCGTACGCGAAGCGGGCGTTGTTGCTCTGCTTTGCCAGTCCCGCCGCGGTTCGGTCATTGAGCCCGAGATTGAGGATGGTCTCCATCATCCCAGGCATCGAGACCGATGCGCCCGATCGCACGGATACGAGGAGCGGATTCTTGGGGTCGCCGAGCTTCTTGCCGGTGGCCTGCTCGAGCCGAGCGATGTTTCCTTCGACTTCGGCCCTCAACTTGTCGCTGTATTTTCCGGTCTTCAGGAAGGCGATGCATTCGCTGCAGGCGATGGTGAACCCCTGCGGGACAGGGACACCCAGGTTGGTCATCTCCGCTAGGTTGGCACCCTTTCCACCGAGCACCAGTTTCATCTCGCGAGTGCCTTCTGCCTCTCCGTTACCGAAGAAAAAAACCGATTGCGCCATCTATCAGCTACTGAGTCCGAAACGGAGCTTGTCGGGGTCCGCTGGTGGAGCAGTTGGATAGTCGCCGGTAAAGCACGCGTGGCAGAATCCATCCGGACCGTCAGGAACGGAATTCAGCATCCCTTCTCTCGACAAGTAACCCAGTGAATCAACGCCAAGCGTCTCGGCGATTTGAGGAACCGTCATGTTAGCCGCAATCAGCTCTTCGCGGTTGGGCGTATCGATACCGTAGTAACACGGGCCGGTAATAGGCGAAGAGCTCACTCGCATGTGGACCTCGCGGGCCCCGGCAGCGCGGACCATCGCGACGAGACCACGCGTCGTAGTCCCGCGGACGATCGAGTCGTCCACCATGACAACGCTTCGACCTTCGAGAACCTCACGAACTGCGTTGTATTTCACCTTGACCTTCGCGTCGCGGCCCGATTGCGTCGGCTGAATAAAAGTCCTGCCGACATAGTGATTGCGAATCAAGGCAAGCTCGAAGGGCAACTTTGATTCCTCGGCGAACCCGAGCGCCGCTGAATTAGAGGAATCAGGAACGCTGAATACGAGATCGGCGTTAGGCGCGGGATGTTCTCGCGCGAGCGTGCGGCCAAGCTCCCGGCGGGCGCGATCGACTGACCCTCCGAAGACGCGGCTATCAGGGCGCGCGAAGTAGACGTATTCGAACACGCACTTCGCGCTCTTCTGTTGGGGAAGTGGATGCGAGGACCGCATACCGTCGCGATCTACCGCGATGATCTCGCCACGCTCCACTTCGCGAATCGACGAAGCGCCGACGATGTCGAGAGCGCAGCTTTCCGACGCGAACACGTACGAGTCGTCGAGCATTCCCATCACCAGCGGGCGCCAGCCGCGCGGGTCACGCGCGGCGAGAAGTGTGTCACCAATTACGACGACGACCGAATAAGCTCCTTCGACATCCGCCAATGCATCAGCGAGCTTGTCTTCCGGTTTTAGAGCGGTCGAACGCGCAATGCGGTGAAGAAGAACTTCCGAATCCATCGTCGACGTGAAGATGGAACCCGCGTTCTCGAGCTCGCGCCTCATCTCGGTCGCGTTGATGAGATTGCCGTTATGGGCGAGGGCGATGTGCCCGTCGCGGAAACGCGCGAGCATGGGCTGCGCATTTTCTATGGTCGATGACCCGGCGGTGCTGTATCGCGTGTGACCAATCGCAACGTCGCCGTCCATCGCTGCGAGCTCCGCTGTTTTCAATCCGTCAGAGACGAGGCCCATTGTCTTCGCGGCACGCGGAGTTGCGCTGATGCCGCAAGTGACGATGCCAGCCGATTCCTGGCCGCGATGCTGGAGCGAATACAGGCCGAGGTGCGAGATCTCGGCCGCGCGCTCATGGCCGTGAATTCCAAAGATGCCGCACATCTGGCTAAACCTCTGCCATCGCGGCCGGCTCGACGGCGATACTCGCCGCAACCGGAGCCGACATGATTGCAGGAATGGCATCGTGCCAGGCTGACGAAATGGACTTGATTGTGGATTTGATGACTTTGTCCTTGAGGCGAACTGAAAATCCATCGTGGCGATCGAGCACGATGCCGATCGCGTGAATCGGGATGCCGTGCTTCTTTGCAATTGCTTCGACTACGTGCGGAGCGCTGGAGCTGAGCACGTATCGGCCCTGGGTCTCTCCGAAAAAAACGCCTCGCGGCGAGGACGAGGTCATGTCGACATACGCTGCATCGAGATCAATCGATGCGCCTGTCTGAGAGGAGGTATTGGCTATGCACGCTTCGGCCAACGCAACGGCCAGGCCGCCGTCACTACAGTCATGCGCCGATGATATGGCGCCGGCGACGATCGCTTCGTGGAGCGCTTCCATTGCGGCTTTTTCTTGTGCGAGATCGCATGACGGCGGCTCGCCGCCGACCATACCGTGAATGGTCGCGAGGTATTCAGTGCCGCCGAGCTCATCGTGCGTCGATCCCATCAGAAGTATCGTGTCGCCAGTGTTTGAAAACGTCGATCGAGTGACATGGGACAGTGAATCGATCAGGCCCACCATTCCCACTACTGGAGTCGGATAAACGGCACCCCTCGGATTTTCGTTGTAGAGTGAAACGTTTCCGCCAGTGACGGGTGTTCCAAGAACACGACAGGCCTCGCCCATTCCCGAGATTGCTTCGCGAAGCTGAAAGAAAACCTCCGGGCGCCGAGGGTTTCCGAAGTTGAGACAATTGGTAATCGCCATCGGGCGGGCGCCGGTGCAGGCGACGTTTCGCGCGGCTTCGACGACAGCCAGCTTTCCGCCGACTTTAGGATTCAGATATGTGTAACGGCCGTTGCAGTCAGTCTTCACCGCAATTGCCTTGTTTGTGCCGCGAATGCGAAGAGCCGCTGCGTCACCTCCGGGTCCAATCACTGTATTGGTGCGAACAGTCGAATCGTACTGCCGGTACGCCCATGACTTGCTCGCGATCGTAGGCGAAGCCAGGAGCTGAATCAGCGTCCATGCTGGGTCGGCTTCTTCCGGTCGTTCCTCGATGGACGACACGTCGAGCGATCGAAGGGCGATTATATCCGAATCTTCCCTCGCCTCGGGCGTGTATCGCGGGCATTCAGTCACCAGACGGGAGCCGGGGAACTCAGCAACGACGGTCGATCCTTCAGTCACACGATAAACCGGCTCTGCGATAACCTCGCCGATCACAGCAGAGTCGAGATCCCACTTGGCAAGAATGGCGTGCACGTCATTCTCCTTGCCTTTGTGAGCGACAACGAGCATCCGCTCCTGCGATTCGCTCAGCAAGATCTCGTACGGCGTCATACCTGTTTCACGCACTGGAATTTTCGTTACGTCGATCGTTACTCCGACATCTCCGCGCTCCGCCATCTCGGCGGACGACGACGTGAGGCCGGCCGCCCCCATGTCCTGGATCGCGACTATATGTCCGCTCTTGATGAGCTCGAGGCTCGCCTCAAGTAGCAGCTTCTCCGTGAACGGATCACCCACCTGAACCCGCGGTCGCTTGGCATCGCTTGCCTCCGACAGATCTTCGGAAGCGAACGACGCCCCGTGAATTCCATCGCGCCCCGTCTTCGCTCCAACTGCGATGATCGGATTGCCGACGCCCTCTGCTTTCGCGCGAATCAGATCCGTCTCGTGCATCAACCCGACGCACATCGCGTTGACCAGCGGATTGCCTTCATATGCCGCGTCGAAAACAATCTCTCCAGCCACGGTCGGAATGCCGACGCAATTACTGTAATCGCCGATGCCCTTTACGACGCCCGAGAACAGATACCTCACGCGAGCGTTGTCGAGCGATCCAAAGCGAAGCGAGTTGAGCATCGCAATCGGGCGAGCCCCCATCGTGAAAACATCTCGCAAAATCCCGCCAACGCCGGTTGCTGCTCCCTGATACGGCTCAACCGCCGAGGGGTGATTGTGTGACTCAATCTTGAATGCCACAGCAAACCCGTCGCCAATCGATATCACTCCCGCGTTCTCTCCCGGACCCTGAAGCACATGAGGCGCTTCAGTTGGCAACGTCTTCAGGAGGTTTCGAGAATGCTTGTACGAACAGTGCTCGCTCCAAAGCGCGCTGACAATGCCAAGCTCGGTGAACGTGGGCGTGCGGCCGAGCATCGCTACCAATCGATCGTATTCGTCTGCGGTCAGACCGTGTTCCGCCACGAGCTCTTGCGTGATCCCAGGATCGCCCGGACGAGGAGCGACGGTGGACATCAGGCCGTTACCGTAGCGAGAATCGACTGGAAGAAACCGACGCCATCTTCGGAGCCAAGCAGGGAATCGAGCGCGCGCTCAGGATGAGGCATCAGCCCGATGACATTGCCGTCCCGGTTGGTTATGCCAGCGATGTTATTCGATGAGCCGTTTGGATTGCCTGCTTCGGTCGCGTCATCCCGCGCATCGACGTACCGAAAGACCACTCGTCCCGACGATTCAAGATTCTCGAGCGTCGCTTCGTCCGCCGTGTAGCGCCCATCGCCGTGAGCAACGGGGATAGTCAACACCTGTCCGGGATCGTACTCGCTCGTGAATCGCGTGTCGGCATTCTCGACACGAATGCGAACAGATGCAGACACGAATTGGAGGCTAACGTTGCGAAGGAGTGCTCCAGGCAGCAGCCCCGCCTCGCATGCAATCTGGAATCCGTTGCAAATGCCGATGACCGGGCCGCCACGTTCTGCGTGGGCCGCCACCTCTCGCATTACAGGACTGAATCGCGCTATCGCTCCGGCGCGCAAATAGTCACCGTAGCTGAATCCGCCCGGCAGGATCACTACGTCTGCGCCCTGAAGATCGTGATCCTTATGCCAGATGTAGACTGCGTTCTCACCCAGGGTGTCGACGACCGCGCGAAAGGCGTCGTAGTCACAATTGGAACCGGGGAACGTGACAATGCCGAACTTCATTGCACCGCGGTTGATTCTATTTCGAAGTCTTCGATCACGGGATTGGCCAGCAGTCTCTCGCACATCGCCTTGACAGCATCTTCGGCTTCAGCCTGGCTAGGCGCATCGGTTACGACGGTGAGATATCGGCCGACATGAACTTCTTTCACTCCGGCGAACCCGAGCGAATGAAGTGCTCCTTCGACTGCTTTACCCTGTGGGTCGAGAATACCCCGGCGCGGTGCGATGTGAACTGACACTCTGAAGGCTGTCACTCGTCGACGTCCTCCGACGACCGTGGGGGAAACTGTCGAGGTGGAGACCTGTCCTCCCGCGGATATGGTCTTTTGCGGCGACGTCTCCGTGAAACCTGCTGGTCGGGGCCGATGTCTGGTGTCGTGATTTGCGTGTCTCCCTCGAACTCTTCGTCCGAGTCAGAGATCACTGGCACGTCACCCCGTGGTCGGCGGCCGATCAAACCGAAGAAGACCGTCTTGGCTACGCCGTACACCACGTAAATCACCAGGGCCGGGAAGTAGAATTGTTTCCTCAACACGATCACGCCGATGATCGTGCCGGCAACAACAAGCGATCCAAGTATCTCGCTGACTTTCTTGTAGCCGATTGTCGGGACCGCTGGATA
>JBDUEH010000069.1:0-8377 GCA_040002555.1 Gemmatimonadales bacterium
ATCACGCCTGCTCACGACGCCAACGATTTCGAGATGGGCACGCGTCACAAGCTGCGTATGCCGGTGATCCTGTCGCCCGAAGGCCTGATGGCGAATGGCGTGGACGCCGGCACGCGCGTTCCGCCTGAACTGCTCGGAATCGATCGATTTGAAGCACGTGAACGAGTCGTCCAGATGCTCAAGCATCTGAAGGCACTCGTGAAGGTTGAGTCGCATACGCACGCCGTGCGTCACTGTTACCGTTGCGACACGGTCGTCGAGCCGCGTCTTTCCGACCAGTGGTTCGTGAAGATGAAGCCACTTGCTGAACCTGCGCTTCAGGCCGTTCGCGATCGAAAGATTCGAATTCTACCGGAGCGCTGGGAAGCCGTTTACGTCAACTGGCTCGAAGGCATTCGCGACTGGAACATTTCGCGCCAGCTCTGGTGGGGTCATCGCATTCCGGTGTGGTATTGCGACGCGTGCGGCGAAGTTACTGTGAGCCGAGACGACATTGTCACCTGCCCGAAGTGCGGTGGTAACGCGCGTCAGGATGAAGACGTTCTCGACACATGGTTCTCATCCTGGCTGTGGCCGTTCTCCACGCTCGGCTGGCCGAACAAGGATTCGGTTGACCTAAACGCGTTCTACCCAACGGATGATCTCATCACAGCACCGGAAATTCTTTTCTTCTGGGTCGCGCGAATGATCATGGGGGGCTTCGCGTTCATGGGAGAGGCGCCGTTCCACACGGTGATGCTCACCGGCACCGTGCGCGACATGAAGCACGTGAAGATGTCCAAGTCACTGGGCAACGGAATCGATCCGCTCGACGTCATCAAGCTTTTCGGAACCGACGCGCTGCGCTACACCGTGATCGCGGGTCTTGGCATGGGAGCGGACGTGATGCTCGACCCGAACGATCTCGAGAAGTCGTTTGCACCGGGGAGAAATTTCGTCACGAAGCTGTGGAACATCGGACGGTTTCTGCTCACTAACGTCGGCGAAGAGACTGTTCAGCCGCTGAACGCGATTTCTGCTGATCGCTTACGTCGATCTGATCGGTGGATTCTTCATCGCTTGAACGAAGCGATCGGGGAATGCGACGCAGCGCTCGGACCTGCCCGGCCGCGGAATGGCGTCTGGGAGGAAAATGAGCTTCGGAGCGGCCTGCGGCTTAGCGAGTACACTGAAGCAGCTCGCCGATTTGTGTGGAACGAGCTCGCCGACTGGTATCTCGAGAGCACCAAGTTGCGACTCGCTGCGGGCGGCGAGGATCGCGATGTGGCGCGATCAGTTCTCGCCCATTGCTTCGACGAAGCATTGAGGCTTCTTCAGCCAATCGTTCCGTTCATTACGGAGACCCTCTGGAGGCGGTTGCCTGTCGCTGCTGAGAACCGTGGCGAGTTCATCGCGGTCGCAAATTGGCCGGTGAGGGATGACGCCTTTGCGGCCGAACCAGAATTCGAGTTGGTCAGAGAAGCGATCAACGCGGTCCGACAGCTTCGCGCCGACTATTCCCTTCCCCCAGGCGAGCGCATTCATGCGCATCTGGACACGGACGCATCCGGCTCGAACGCTACACGCGATCGCAGCGTTTTCGACGAAGAGTCGGAGTTCATCGCCCGCATCACCCGTTGCGATATCTCGACCGACACGTTGTTGGCTGAGGCTGGCGCTAGCATTCTGTTGGCTTCGGGTTCGAAGATCATCGTCCCGCTCGCTGGTGTCGTCGATCTTGAAAAAGAATGCAAAAAGGCAAAGACCGAGCTCGAGAAGCTTCACACTCAGCTCACCGCTCTCGAGGCTCGTCTGGCAAATCCCGGATTCACGGATCGCGCGCCGGCGAACGTCGTTGCGGCTGAGAGGCAGAAACAGAGCGAGTGGACTGCTCGCCGAGAGCAGCTCACGCAAAAAGTGATGCAGCTTTGCGGATGAGAATCGCGTCTTGCGGGCTTCTGGTTACCGCTCTCGCATGCGCATCACCCGGCACACCGCCAGGTGGTCCGATCGATACTAAGGCGCCGCAAATCGTTCGAATCGCTCCGGATAGCGGGAAGACAAACGTCAAGCCGCGCGAAGTGATTTTCCAATTCGACGAAGTCGTCAACGAGAGACCGTCAGGCTCGCCGACGCTCGGCGGATTGTTTCTCATCTCCCCGCGGAACGGTGAGGCGGAAGCGGCCTGGCATCGAAGCGAGATAGCCGTACGTCCGAGTCGTGGGTTCAAGTCGAACACCACCTACACGATCATTCTGCTTCCTGGATTGAGCGACCTTCGTGGTAACACGCGAAATACGGGCGCTACGACAGTTTTTTCGACGGGACCGACCATCGCGACGGGAAGAATTACCGGCACGTTGTTCAATTGGGTAGAGGCACGCATTGTCGCTCGCGGGTTGATCGAAGCGCGTCCGCTGAACGACACCACAACTGTGTACGTGACCGCAACTGATTCCGTCGGCGACTTCAATCTGAAGAACGTCCCGCCCGCGCAGTATCGTGTGCGCGGCTTCTCCGACGACAACAACAACCGCGGAATCGATCCGCGAGAGCCGTTCGACACCGTGATCGTCAATCTTGTCGATTCGTCGAAGGTCGAGTTTCTCGCGTTCGTCCATGATTCAGTCGGAACGAGGCTGGCCAATGTGTCGGTGAGAGATTCGGTAACGCTCGAGCTGGTCTTCGACAACCCACTCTCCGTCGCGACACAGATAACCGCGGCGCAAATTCGAATTCGCGGTTCCGATTCGACCGAGATTCCGATTGCATCGGTTGCTGCGCCCGCACCCGATTCGGCCATCACTCGTCCTTTGACGCCCAATCCCACCGGCACGACGGCAGTGACAACGACATCGCTTGCGTCGCGGAAGCCGTCCCGCCCGCCGCCACTCAAAAGCGTGATCGTTCGGCTCGTTCTTCCTCTGCGACCGAAGGTCACCTATAAAGTTCGTGCGACGGACGTGCAAAATCTCATCGGTGTCGCGAAGACGAGCGAGAGAGAGGTGACACTTCCGGCGCCGGTAGCGCCGCCCGCATCAGCCAAGCCGCCCGCGGCCGCTGTTCCCCCGGCTCCGCAGCCCACTCCGGTCAAGAAATGACCGACCCGCGTAGAGCCATGCCAAGCGTCAGTGGCCTGCTCGAGGCGGACGAGGTGAAGGCGTTGCTCGCGAGTCACCCGCGCTCCGTTGTCGTCGAGGCGGTCCGGAAGGCCGTGGATGAAGCGCGCGCGAACGTTTCGTATGGAGAGATTAACGACTGGGGTGTGCGAGTTACATCGCATCTTCGCAGCGCAACAATGCGATCACTTCGTCCCGTCATCAATGCGACCGGCGTCGTTCTTCATACCAACCTGGGCCGAGCTCCGCTGGCCGATGAAGCCGTTGAAGCGGTGCGCGACATTGCGTCGGGCTTTAGCAATCTCGAATACGACGTGGCAACCGGAAAACGCGGATCTCGCTCCGTCCATTGCGTCGACGTTCTTCGCGAGCTAACCGGTGCCGACGACGCGATCGTCGTCAACAACTGCGCGTCTGCACTTGTTCTATCACTAAGTGCCCTGGCACGCGGCCGTGAAGTGATGGTCTCACGCGGCGAGCTTGTCGAAATCGGAGGAAGTTTCCGCGTTCCCGAAATCATGGAGCGGAGCGGTGCCACTCTGGTCGAGGTAGGCACGACGAACCGTACGCACATCGATGATTATCGCCGGGCCATTACATCCCGCACCGGTGCCATCGCGAAAATTCATCGCAGCAATTTCGCTTTGACCGGCTTTGTTGCGGATGTTGAAGTGCGCTCGCTCGCGCCAATCGCGTCGGAACACGACATCCCGATCGTCCACGATCTTGGAAGCGGCCTGTTAATCGACTTGAGCGAGTTCGGATTGTCCGGTGAGCCCACTGCTCGCGATGCGCTTAGTGCCGGAGCGTCGATCGTTCTGATGAGCGGCGACAAGCTTCTCGGCGGTCCACAGGCCGGAATCGTCGTCGGCAAAAAGGACGTAATCGAGAGGTTGCGACGCGACCCGTTTGCCCGCGCGATGCGGGTGGACAAGATGACAATTGCCGCACTCACAGCGACTGTGGAGCTCTACCGCGATCGCGACTCAGCATTGAAAAAGATCCCCGCTCTAGCGATGCTTACCGCTCCCGCCGAGGACGTCCGAGAGCGATGCGAAGCAGTGGTGGCGGCGATCGAATCACTGGGCCTGCAGGCGACGGTGGTCGAGAGCGAAGCGACTGTCGGAGCAGGAGCATTTCCGACGCAGCCAATTCCCTCTTTCGCCGTTCGTCTCGATGGACAAGTGACGGATATCGAGGCAAAACTTCGACTCGCCGATCTCGCGATCATCGGGCGCATCGCAGATGGAGGTCTCCTTCTCGACCTTCGGAGTGTGCCTGGCGCGCACGACGCGCTGCTCATCAAGTCGCTCAGCGAGGCCCTGGCGTGAATCGCCCCCCAACCGCGGTTTTTCTCGACCGCGACGGGACGATCATTCACGACGCTCACTACCTCTCGGGGCCCGACCAGCTCCAGCTCATCAACGGCGCCGGTGACGCAATCGCGCGCATCAATACGGCGATGATCCCCGTGATCGTCGTTACGAACCAGTCGGGCATCGGCCGGGGAATGTTTACGATCGATGATTACACCGTAGTCGCGAGGCGACTCGACGAAATGCTGGCCGAATTCGGAGCACACATCGACGCGACATACTTCTGCCCGCACACGCCCGACGACAAGTGTGAATGCCGAAAGCCCGGCGATCTCCTTTTTCGGCGCGCGCAGGCGGAAATTCCGGCAGTTGACCTGACTCACGCGCTCTACCTCGGCGACAGAATGCGCGACATTCGCGCAGGAATCTCATTGGGCGGAGATGCGGTGTTGATTCCGAACCGCGACACTCCCACGACGGAGACACTCGAAGCCGAAGAGATCGCGCGCGTGGCTCCATCGCTTGGCACCGCGCTCGACTGGTATCTTTGCACGAACTGACATGACCGCACGAATAGCTGTACTCGCTTCGGGCAGCGGAACGAACCTTCAGGCGATTATAGATTACAACGCGACGCTCGGATCTCTGGCGAGCGGAGCAGTCGTCCTGGTCGGCTCCAATCGCAAATCGGCGGGCGCCCTCGATCGCGCGCGCGCAGCAGGAATTCCGGCAGAGCTGTTCGACGCGTCCGACGATGGAACTGCACTCCGGGCATTGCTGAAAGGCTATTCGATCGATCTCGTCGTTCTCGCTGGCTATCTGAAGCACCTGCCTCCAATGGTGATCGCTGCCTACCACGCGCGGATGATCAACATTCACCCGGGGATCATTCCCGAGTTCGGCGGAGCCGGCATGTACGGCGAGCGCGTGCACACGGCGGTAATCGCGTCCGGCACCAGGTACACCGGAGTTTCAGTGCATTTCGTTGACGATGAATTCGACCATGGACCCCTCATCGCTCAATGGAGAATTCCCGTTCATACCGGCGACACGCCGGAAGCGCTTGCCGCCCGCGTTCTCGAAGTGGAGCACAAGGTGTATCCGCCGATCGTAGACATGGTCGCGTCGCTCAACGCTTCCGCTTTTTTCGCAGATTACTGACATGCCTCTCGCATTGCTTTCTGTTTCCGACAAAACCGGCCTCGTAGAATTCGCTCAGGGCCTCGTTCGGCTCGGCTGGAGTCTCGTTTCGACCGGAGGAACCGCCAAAGCACTGCGTGCCGGCGGACTCGAGGTCAAGGATGTCAGCGACCTCACCGGATTTCCGGAGATGCTCGACGGCAGAGTGAAGACTCTTCATCCAATCGTTCACGGCGGTTTGCTCGCCAAGCGCGATGATCCGGGGCACATGAAGGTCGCGGCCGAGCACGGGATTGGAATGATCGACCTGGTGGTCGTCAATCTCTATCCGTTTCAGGCGACCACCGCGAAGAAGGATGTAACATCCGGTGAAGTCATCGAAAACATCGACATCGGCGGCCCGTCGATGCTTCGCTCAGCGGCGAAAAATTTCCAGTCGGTAACAGTAATCGTCGATCCCAACGATTACGCGCGCGTCCTCGCGACGCTCGAGGCAAACGACTACGATCTCGACTTGCGTCGCGTGCTCGCGGAAAAAGTCTTTGCCCACACCGCGCAGTACGATGCTGCGATCTCGAAGTGGTTCGCGTGCGAGCGATCGGAAGAATTTCCCGAAATGGCGAGCGTATCGCTGGAAAAAGCGCAGTCACTTCGCTACGGGGAAAACCCGGGGCAGCAGGCGGCGTTCTATGTTGAGAGTCACCGCAGAGGCCTGTCGGCACTCAAACAGAAAGGCGGGAAAGAGCTTTCATTCAACAACCTTCTCGATCTCGAAGGAGCTCTACTCGCGACCGACCCGTTCGCCGGCGAGATATGCTGCGCGATCGTCAAGCACACGACGCCGTGCGGACTGGCAACGGGCACCAGCGCCATAGACGCCTATCGCAAGGCGCTCGCATGCGACCCGCTCTCAGCCTTCGGTTCCGTAATTTCATTCACGGTCGAAGTCGATGCGGAGACGGCCGAGGCGGTCTCGAGTCTCTTCGTCGAGTGTATCGTCGCGCCGTCATTCGACGGCGCGGCGCTCGAGATACTTGGACGAAAAAGGAACCTGCGTGTACTTGAAGGCACGGCCGAGTGGGGCGATAATGCGCTCGATTACAAAAGGGTCAGGGGTGGATTTCTCGTGCAGGAGCGAGCGAAGCCAGTGGCGACGCTCGATGCGTGGACAGTTGTTACGAAACGTCAGCCGACCGACGAAGAGAAAGTGAATCTCGCTTTCGCGTGGCGAGCTGTCGGTAGCGTGAAGTCGAACGCGATTCTCATCGCACGCGATGGGGCGACTATCGGCATCGGCGCCGGACAGATGTCGCGGGTAGACGCGGCTTTTCTCTCGGTTCACAAGGCGCGTCTAGCCGGTCATGTGACGGACGGCGCGGTGCTCGGATCGGACGCGTTCTTCCCGTTCCGAGATGGTGTCGAGCAAGCGGCTGAGGCCGGAATCCGCGCGATCATTCAACCCGGCGGATCTGTTCGTGACGATGAAGTGATTGCCGCCGCCGACGAACACGACATTGCGATGGTATTCACAGGACAACGCCAGTTCCGGCACTAAGACAATGGACCGGAGAACTTTCATTGGTGCAACCGCCGGTGCGCTCGTGACTGGCTCAGCGTCGAGGCTGGTGGCGTCTGAGCCATCGCACAAACTCGGACCGATCGGTATCCAGCTCTACACTGTTCGCGAGCAGATGAAGTTGAGCGTTCCGAAGACGCTCGCGGCCGTTGCTAAAGCGGGATACAAGGAAGTCGAGTTCGCCGGCTACTTCGGACACTCTGCTGCCGACATCCGGAAGATGCTCGACGACGTTGGTCTCACCGCTCCATCATCTCACGTTCAGATGGCGGACTTAGGCGATGGCTGGGGGTCGCTGACCGAGTACGCGAAGATTGTCGGGCATGAGTATCTCGTGGTTGCGTGGATCGACGCTGAGGAAAGAACGATTCCCGGCTACGCGAAGATCGCCGCGCGTTTCAACGCTGCCTCGAAGCAAGCGGCACAAGCGGGCGTGAAGTTTGGCTACCACAACTATTCGTTCGAGTTCAAACCAATAGGCAATGAGATTCCGTTCGAGCTCCTCCTTCGTCAGTGCGATCCGCATCGCGTGTTCATGGAGATCGATGTCTTCTGGATGAAGCAGGGTGGCGGCGATCCTGTTCATTACCTCAACACATACCCGGGCCGCTTTCCCATGCTGCATGTGAAAGACATGGGACCGCCGCCAAAACGAGAAATGATGGACGTCGGCAAAGGCACGATCGACTTCAAGTCAATTTTCCGTGCAGGGATTAAGGGCGGAGTGAAGCACGTGTTCGTCGAGCACGATGAGACTAAAGACACGGCTGCAACGATGAAGGCGAGCTACGGCTATCTCCGTGCTCTTCGGTTCTAGGTGGGGCGGCACTGCAGCTTTAGGCGGGTACAGCAGCTCGAGGCGGGAAATGCAGCTACCGGTAAGGGCGGGTACTGCAGGTCATAGCTGACAGCCGACAGCTTCAGTTTCTGCACTGCCCGATCTTACCGGTAGCTGCCGTGCCCGCCTCGACCTGCTATGCTCGCCCTTACCGGTAACTGCCGTACCCGCCTTCCAAAACCTGCCCTGCCCGCCTGTTCGATCTAGCTCCCTTTCGACCCACGAAATACTTTCACCCCGACACTTTCCAACCGAGTGATGATTTGCCTTCTGCGCCCCCAATGAAAAAGTATGATGTATGCATCGTCGGCTCCGGAGCCGGCGGCGGCATGGCCGCCTACGTTCTGACCAAGGCCGGCGCCAACGTCGTGATGCTCGAAGCCGGCGGGAAATGGTTCGCCTCACACGG
>JBDUEH010000070.1:0-8331 GCA_040002555.1 Gemmatimonadales bacterium
AGCTCGTTGAACGGTCCCCATGCGGAGAAGGCCGCAGGCACGGGGTTGCTGGCGAGCCAGCCTCCACCGGCGTACTGATAAAAGTCAGTGCATGCCTTTGCGGTCGTGTCCAGGTCTGCGACTCGCAATGGTGGACCGACCTTGATCGACGCCTGAGCGCCGGCGGCAGATGCTGCGATGAAGGCGGAGACCGCCAGCCACAGCAACATTCTCGATTTGTTCATTCTGGGAGTCGCTCAGGGGTAGTGTACGTAATACGGTCCCGGCTCTTGCAGCCGGTTCGTCAGTATCATATAAAGCACCTACCCGCCTGCGGCGGCAAGAACGGGAATGTTCGGGGTTTGCAAACGCGAGACATGGATCTCTCCGGGCGCATGACAATTCCGGGTCGAGAAGCGACAACGCGCCGCGCGCGCCACGTGCCAGGCAGCGCGCAACCGACACCGCAGAATGCCGCATCAGAAGCTGAGCCAATACGAGGCCTTGATCAGGAACGTGTTGTCGGGCCTCGCGGAAAACAGGTTCACATAATCGCGGCGCGGAGAAAACGTCCCGAAGTCCCGGTCGCTCTGATCTCGCCCCTGCGACCAGACGAAGAAGACGGTCGACCCTGGCCGATATTCCCATCTCACAACCGTATTGGACCTGAACTGCTTCTCGTTGAACCCTTCGGCCGGTCCGCCAAGGTTGTACTGCTTGAAGCGGGCGCTGTAGTCCGACGCGCGCGGTGAGGCGAGCTCGCGAATATTTCTATAGCTACCGGTCGTAACGAACGGCTCGCCGTAGAACTGAAGCGACAGCGTGGGCGTCGCAGTGACGCTCAGCCGGGTCTGGAAGCTCAGAAGATTCTGGTGCAGGTGAGCGAACAGATAGTGCGCATCTGGAGAGCTCACGGTTCCAACGTTCCCGTACCACTGCGTGTTGTCCATGTTGAGCTGGTATCGTGCGCCGAGCTCCATGCTCACGTTGCTCGCTGCACGATACGTGAGGTACGGACGCACACGCCACAGGGTCGACCGGCCCCCGTCGGCAATCGTGTAGATCGCGGCGAACGACTTCACCAACCTCGCCCTCGGATCCCCAAACCAGTTCACGAGCAGGCTGCTCGAAGGCGAAAGTCTCAAGGCTGGTCCGCCGCGCGCGCAACGGTCGCAGTAGACTCCGCCGACGTAGTCGGTCCACAAATTCGCGGATACCGACGAAGAGTTCCGCAGCGTCGCCTGTAGATCGAGCTCAGGTGTTCTCGCGGTCGACAATCCGGCGGCATTCCACTGATTGAACAGCGTGAGTTGCGCATTCGCACGCCGATAGAACCCCCTCGGCCCCGGCGAAACCAGCGAGACGTGTTCGTAGCTCGTCTGTTGGTCGGCCTGCGAGAGAAACCCGATGTCGTTGATCTCGAAGCCTGGCGACACGCGCTGATACGACGCACCGAGCCTGACGACGCCGTCCACTTTCTCTATCTGACTCGCGATCGCGGTTCCGTCGAGGCTGGTGCGCGTTGGATCGAAGCCCAGGTCGCCGTCAACTCGCTGAAAGAGATGCACGCCGGATCGCTGAGTGCGCGCAATTGCGTCAACCGTTCCGGTCACCTTGCTGTACGTGAGGGAGCTGGTCGCCTCGTATCTGCCTGTGAGGAAGCGATGACGCACATCCATTCCAGCGACAGTCGCTGACCTGCGGAGATAGTTATCGCTCACATCATCCAGAAAACGATTGACGTCGGTGAGCATGAAGCCGATCGCACTTTCTCCCTTCCTGAAATCGTGCGAGACGCGACCGACACCATACGCCGTCCTCGGCTCGACCACCGTTCCGTCGACAGACTCGCGCTGAGTCAGCGCGCTCAAGGCTCCGATCGAAGTTCCGCCCGATAGACGGCCCGTGATTTTAGCTGCGCCGAGTATGGTGCTCGAGCCGGGAATTGCAGCGTTTGGATCTTCAACGAGTCCCCCTAGCTGCGGCGCACGACCGATGCGACGGGGATAGAAGAGCTGAACTGAATTGGCGTCGAACTGAAAGATTCCGTTTCCCTCCACGAAGAAGGGCCGACGTTCTTCGAAGAACGATTCGAAGGCAGAAAGGTTGAGAACCGCGGGATCTGCTTCAACCTGGCCGAAATCGGGATTGACCGTGGCGTCGAGAGTAAGGTTCGATGCGAGACCGTACTTTATGTCGGCGCCGAGTGACTGTTGCTGCGACCGGCCGAAGCCATCAGCCGCTGTGGTGCTGACGTTCTTTGTCGTTGCGTATGGAACTATCTCGAGCCGACGCGAAGATCCGAGACCGTCGAGATTCGCGAGTTCACCGAACTGCGAAGCAACACCGGGACGCGAACGCCGGAACACGGGCCAGCTCACGCGCTCGTTGGTCCGTGCGACGTCGCGCATGATCATTAGTCCGAACGTGTTGCTTGCGCTCGCCGGATATCGCAGCTGCGACAACGGAATTCGAAATTCAGCGGTCCAGCCCAGTGAATCGATTTTGGTGGCGACTTCCCAGACGGCGTCCCAGGATGCGTCCTCCTGCGTGTCGTCGTGGAGGTAGAAGTCGCGCTTCACGCCAGCGGGGTTCACGGCGAACTCGTATCCAGTTCGACGATCGTGGTAAGAATCGACCATGATTTTGATCTGGTCGCTTTGCGTCTTCACGTCGCGGCGGCTCAAGAGCGAGATGACGCTGTCGGGATGCGGGTCGAACGCTCGTACGAAGACGTACAGATTCGACGGGTCGTAGGCCACCCTGGCGTCGGTGCGAAAACGCGGCTCGCCATCTTCCTGCGGGTCGAACACGCGAAAGCCGGTGATGACGGTCGCAGTGTTCCAGACGGCATCAACATCTGAGCCGTCAACAATCGGCGCGACTTTCGCGGCGCTTGCGATTGCAGGAGCGGCTACTTGCGATGAGCCAGCCGTCGAAACGGTCTTCGTCGCAGGGATCGACGCTGTCGATGCCGGCTGCTGGCCACGGAGCGAATGGGTCGATCCGTTGAGTGCAAAAAGCAAAATGACCGCTGCAATTTGTGCTAAGAAACTAGCACTAATAGATACACGTTTCCTGAAGTTTGGCATCGATCCTATTCCCTGATTGAGATCATTGTTGGAGGATTGCCTGCATGACAATTCTGTAGTCGGAACTGCTGGTTATCTTTTTTGCGGCGGTCATGTACGCTTCCCGTGCTTCTCTTGAATTGAGGAGGTGTTGCGAGGCCGCAGTTGTGAGAACCAGGCGCCTGTCGCTGTCGTCGGTCATTTTGCCGACGAGCTTGAACGCGGCAAGAGTGATCGCTGGATCGGTGGTCGCATACACCAGCGCGTCCTGAAGCACGATGCGCATGTCGGAATCGCTCGTGAACGCGCTCGTCGCGTCGAAGAAGGCGACCCGAAGGCGTGACTTCCTGTTGCCGAGTGCTCTTGGCGCGAGTGCCTGAAGCAGAACGCGCCTGTCGGAGTCGCTCGAAAGAACCCTCACGCCGCGGAGCGCCATGAAGATCATTTCCGGGTCGTCCGTGTCGGCGTACTGTTTGTAGGTAGCCGCGCTATCCGTGCTCGACTTGTTCTCACTCAATGCAGTGCCAAGTGCATCGACCATGGTCTGTTGTGCGGCAGCCAATTTTCCAACTGCGCGTTCTAGCGCTCGCACGCCGGATGTTGGGGTAGCAGACATCAACGTCAATACGGCATCGAGATCGGTCGGCACGGACGCAAGCTCACGTCCGGCCTGACGTGCAACGCGATCGTATTCTGCATTCGCCAGCCTCTGCCCACGAAGCAGCGCTTCATAGTGTTCGCGCTTGGACGCTGGGCTCTGGATTCGTGCGATGTCGCGAAGGACGGCGCTCACGCCGCCTTGCTCCCGATCACGTGCAACGCGAGCGGCAGCGTCGATCCCTGTCTCTCGCAGAACTTCCGGCATGAAATTGCCAAGCCAGCTGCGCATGGCGTCGTCGTACGCGACGGGCCTTCCTGAAAGAGTTGCTGCGTAGCGGAGCACGCCGTTGTCGGGCGAGATCACGACCTTTCGGTCGAAATCATCTGTGATCTCGTGAAACGAAGCGGCTGAGCCTTTGGATAGAGCGACAAGCCGGTCGTCGAGAAATGATGCGTGTCCAACGATCGCCGCCTGTGAACAACTCTTGTCGGTGGTGACGAAGAGTTCCACGTAGCTTCCTTCCGCCGAGTTGTCGTTGTGAATGTGACTCGATGTCTTTCGTTGACCCGATGCCCAGACCAAATCGCAGGTGTTGTCAGTAATCTTGCGAAGCGACGCCGCGGGATACGGGTCGGACTTTGCGGAGTCGCCATTCGCCATTATCCGCGCTGCGGACGGCGATGGATTGTGGAAGGGGCGCAACGCGGCGAGCGGAAGCACCAGAAGCGCGAGGGCGATCGATGCAGCGATCGCACTCCGCCGCCCCAGCGTGTGTCTCTCCTGCTTGGGATCGAGAATGGCGAGCATTCGTCCCTCGAACTCCGAGCGCCGAGCCATCGCAAGTGCAGCAAATGCGGGAGCGGCGCTCTCGTGACGCGGCGACCCGATCGACTGAACCATCTCGAGCAGTTCGCCGGCGTACAATGAAGGGGCCGTTCCGTCGCGAAGAACGTAGTCGTCGCACGCATGCTCACGCTCGACTCTCATTCTGTGTGCGGCAAGCCAGATGAGCGGGTCGAACCAGAGAATGGCGATCGCGAACTGAGCGAGGAGTTGAGTCAGGGCATCAAACCGCTTCACGTGGGCCATCTCGTGAACGAGCACGAACCGGCGTCGCGCTTCGGGCCACTGGTCGGCGTCGGGCGGGAGCAACACTGCCGGATAGACAACTCCCCACGTGACCGGAACGGCGAGACTCTCACCGCGAAGCAATGTCAACGGACGAGTGATATTCAGTCGGCTCGCCAGTCGTTGTGCGAGAGACAACCATTCGCCGTCGTCAACGCGATTGCCGTTTTTCGCCAGCTTGCCGACGCGCCACGTGCCGTAGGCAAGACGCATCAATACGAAGACAGTGCCCAGAATCCAGAAAACACCGAGAAGCGAGATGATCGGCCAGACTGGTTGCGATGAATTCTTCGATGCTGTGGTCGCGGGTGCGCCGATTCTGATCGATGCGTCAATCGATTCTGGATTTGGTCCGACGACGGTCGAACTGGACGGTACCGTCACAGTCGCGGCGGGCGCCGATGATTCAGCCGGCCCGTTTATCACTGTCGATGGAAGTGAAATGGTCGAAGGTGTTGCCGGAATAACCATTGCCACATCGAGCCACGGCGGCGCGGGCAGAACCGGCAGCCGCCATTGCGGAGCAAGCAGCGTCAGCACCGGAAGCGCGAGGTGACCGATCACTGCGGCGCTCCAGGCGGCATGACGCGCTGACGCCGATCGCCCGCGAAGCATGTACCCCGCAATCGCGGCCGCCGCAATCAGCAACGAGCCCTTTAACGCCGTGTCGATCAGGAGACCAAAGACCGGCGTGAGCAGGCCCGCGCGGATCGACTGAAGCTGAAGTGCGAGGAGCGTCATCGCCCTTCCGTTCTCGCCTGATCTACGAGCTTCGCAACCCGCTCGAGCTCGGCCTCACTCAACTTCGTAGCCTTGAGGTCCAGCAGGGCCGCAACCGCTTTCTCTGTCGAGCCATCAAAAAAAGTCTTCAGAAGATGCGAGAGCGCTCCCTGGCGAGCCGCCTCCTTCTTCAATGTCGGCTGGTAGATGTAGGCACGTCCGTCTTCCACGTGGCTCACGCGACCCTTGTCCTCGAGAGTCGCCAGCATTGCACGCACGGCCGAGTAGCTCGGCGGATCGGCAATGCCTTCCATGACTTCGGAAACCGACGCCCTCTCATGCTCGAAGAGAAAATCCATGATCTGCCGTTCTCGGCGACTCAGGTCAATGAGCTCGTTGTCAGCCATCGGTTGTCCTCGGGGAATCGAAGTACCATTCAAGTGCTAGTATTCTAGCATATGCTAGAAAAATAGCAATAGGCCTTTGGACGCAAAAAAAGGCGCCGCGAGGGCGCCTTTCTCAGCAATAGGCCGAGCTTCAGCTAGCTCTGAGGTGCTGTGCCGGCTCTTCGTAAAGCTTGGGCATCTCCCAGATATTGCCGAGGACTTTCTTGAAGCAGCGTTTGGGAACGATGTCAACTCCGGCCGACATCAGCTTCTCGTAGCGAGCGAGCTTTTCGGGGTAGCGGGAGACAGACGTTCCTTCATAATCGAGCGACAGGAAGAAACGATCGCTCAAGCTCAGGGCGAAAAGCTCACCGATATCGCGCGAGCGGGCCAGGCGTTCAACCCCGAGGACGACTTCGGTACCCAGGCCTTTGCCATGTTCGGTCTTGGAGACCGCGACCGAGGAAACTTCGGCTAGCGAGGGCGAATATTCCTCGAGTGCGGCACAGGCAATGACGCGTGATCCATTGGCAGCGACGACGTAGTTGTCGATGCCCATCGTGATTTGCTCCATGGTGCGGGGGAGCATGAGCCCCTCCGCGACGTAGCAGGAAACGAGCTCCCAGATCTGTTCGACGTCCGCGCGGGTAGCCGTGCGGACGACCGGATTTGCGGCCGGTGCTGACGAAGAGAAGGGTAGGGTCATTGCCGAGTGATTATTATGCACGAAGAATGTATAAATAATCACACCCCCCTACGCAATACCTTTTTCCCAGGATTTTCGCGGCTGGCTTCTGGCAGCTGGCCGAGTCCATTCAAACCGCGCCGATGATGTGGCCGACTGACTACGCTGGTCCTTACTCGGGCGTCGCGACTTACACGAAAGCCGAAGTGGCGCTTCACGCCCTTGGCGCGGTCGTCGGCGATTCAGCGGTGAGAAAAGCGTTCGCCAATTACGCCGTGCAATGGAAGTACGAGCATGCGTCGCCGTGGGACTTCTTCATGTCGATGAACAAGTCTCTCGGAAAAAGATCTCGGGTGGTTCTGGTACGAGTGGTTCTTTGCGACGAACACGTTCGATCAATCGATCGAGTCGGTGACGACACAGGGAGCGAACGCTGTCGTCACTGTTCGCGACAAGGCCGACATCGTAATGCCGGTCATCGCGAAGGTGGATTTCACAGATTCATCGTCGGAAACGCTGGCTGCTCCCGCGGAGGAGTGGTTTGCGGGTTCGCGATAAAGAGCGTCACACTCAATCCTGAGAATCGCTTTCAGGACCTCGATACCGCCAACAACGTCTGGCCGGCGTCGAAGTAACCGCGGGCTTCTGACCAGCTAGAGCGCGGTTTCTATCTCTGCGCGTAGATCGTGGTTTTGCCAGCGCGGTCGAAGGTGAGGACGTTGTAACGCTCCTTGTTTGGACTGTCCATGCCGGGCGAGCCCATCGGCATGCCTGGTACGGCCAATCCCGCGATCGCCGGTTTTTCCTTCAACATTTTCTTGATGACATCGGCGGGTACGTGTCCTTCGACTACGTAATCGCCCACGATTGCTGTGTGACATGCCTGTAGCTCCTGCTTCACGCCGTACTTCTGCTTGAGCAGAGAAAGGTCGGGCATGTCCATTGTCTCGACCTTGAAGCCATTGGCCTCGAGGTGTTTCACCCACTCCTTGCAGCACCCGCAATTCGGATCCTTGTAGACCTTGATCGGGATCAGCGCGTCGGAGCTGGACGCGAGCGTTGTAGCGCCCGCGGCCGCGCTTTGGGGACCAGGAACGGCGGCTGCGGTCACGGTTTTCGTTGCGCTATCGTCTGCGGGACCTTTCGAGCATCCCGCAATTCCTGTTATCGCAACAACAGCCACCGTAAGA
This sequence comes from Gemmatimonadales bacterium, assembly GCA_040002555.1. Lineage (GTDB taxonomy): Bacteria > Gemmatimonadota > Gemmatimonadetes > Gemmatimonadales > Gemmatimonadaceae > UBA4720. The sequence goes on from JBDUEH010000070.1 coordinate 7,761, forward strand.
ATACGATTTGTCATTACTTCTTTCCGTCCATCTCGAAAATCGTTTTCGTCGACGGCTGACGCGTTTTCTGCAAACGCGCTGCAACCTGCTCAGCCCGCTCCAGAACGCCCAGGACATTCTCACCGGCAAGCTTCTTCATGTCCTCGTCCGACCATCCGCGATGCGCGAGCTCCGCGAAAAGCGCGGGGTACTTCGACACGTCCTCAAGGCCCTGAACAACATCGGTGATTCCGTCGAAATCTCCGCCAAGTCCGATGTGATCGATCCCCGCGACTTGTTTCGCGTGCTCGATGTGGGCGATCACCTCGGACATTGCCACTTTAGGAAGTGGATGAGCCGCCTTGTAAGCGTCGATCTCCTTATGGCTCGCGACTGTGTCGGCTCCGAGGCGCTTGCGGATCTCTCGCTCTGCCGCTGCCAGAACTTTGCTGTTCTCGTACGATTCCGGGGAGGAGAAGCTGGTGACGAAAGTGATCATTGCGACGCCACCGTTGGCAGGAAGTCGCTTTAAAATGGAATCCGGGATGTTGCGAGGCACGTCGACGAGAGCCCGCGAATTGGAATGCGAAAA
>JBDUEH010000071.1:0-8308 GCA_040002555.1 Gemmatimonadales bacterium
ATGCCCAGCTTCGCATCACTTTCGATGGAGCACTGATGCCGACCATTCGCGACCTAACCGTCGCCATTCGTCAACGCCCCGGCATCGAGGCAGTTGTCGTCCTCGGCCGCGACGGCCTGTTGATCGACAGCCAGTCAACGATCGAGCTCGACGCTGAAGGTTTGGCAGCACGGGTGCCCGGAATCGTTGCTTCCGCCGACGAGATAGGGAACACCACCGGGCACGGATCAATCGCCCGGCTTTTCTAGCTTAAAAATGACTGACGCAGAAGCCGGCGAAAAACACATTCTCGTTGCCGATGACGAAGCGCACATCGGAAGAATCATAAAGATCAAGATGGAGCAGGGCCCTTTCAGGGTGACGCTGGCGTTCGATGGGCAGGAAGCCGTAGATGTCCTCGAACAGGAAGCAGATCTCGATTTGGTAGTGCTCGATTTGATGATGCCTCGCCTCAGCGGACTCGACGTACTCGACAGAATCCGGTCGAGCGACAAGTGGAAGGATCTTCCGTGCATCATTCTGACTGCGGCGGGCCAGGAGGAGTACGAACGCGAAGCGAGGACGAGCGGCGCGACCGATTTCATTACGAAACCATTCAGCCCCAAGAAGCTTTACGCGCTCATCGCGCAGCTTACCGGCGTGGCGAGCGACGAGACGGAACCGAGCGAATCGAATGACTAGGTGGGCAGTCGTCCTTGCTGGTGGCGTTGGAACACGCTTCTGGCCGCTTAGCACCCCCGAGCGTCCGAAGCAGCTGCTGCCGCTGGTGAATGATGAGCCTCTTCTCGTCAACACTCTCAAGCGGCTCGAGCTGATTGTGCCGGCAGAACGGACCCTGATTCTCACCAATGCATCACTGACCGAAGCGATCGCTGCAATCGCGCCGAATCTTCCGAAGGAAAACATCATTGCGGAGCCGAAGCCGGCAGGAACCGCGGCCGCACTCGCGTGGGCGGCGCTGGAAATCGAGCGACGCGACGGTCCAGACGCAGCGATGCTCTGCGTGCACGCTGACTGGGCTATCGGCGACGACGAGGGATTCCGCGAAACGCTACTCGCGGCAGAGCGGACTGCTCGCGAAGAGGATGCTCTGGTAACGGTCGGGGTTGTACCTACTCGTCCCGATCCGGGCTTCGGGTACATCGAGCCAGGCGCAGTAACCGAAGGCGGATCAAGAGTCGTGACGCGCTTCGTCGAAAAACCTGATCGCGAGAAAGCCGAAGCGATGATGCACAACGGCTATTTGTGGAATTCCGGGATTTTCGTGTGGACAGCAGGGACTTTCCTGGAGGAAGTGCGGGCCCATACTCCGGAAGTTGCTGGCGCGTTCGACGCGGCGAATTCAGGGCTGGTTTCATTCTTCGCAGCCGTAAAACCGATTTCCGTTGATGTCGGAGTGATGGAACGAAGCAGCAAGGTGCGAGTGTTGTCGGGCGACTTTGCCTGGGATGACGTTGGCACTTGGGGGGCACTGCGTCGCGTAAAACCAGAAGATGCATCGGGCAATGTGAGCAGCGGAAAAGTTCACGCGCTCGAATCGAGTGGCAACGTCGTGCATGCTGAAGGCAATGACGTTGTACTCTATGGAGTGTCTGACCTCGTCGTCGTCACACGCGATGGACTGACTCTCGTCACGACCACAGACCGCTCCGCAGATCTCAAGGCATTGTTCGAAACCCTTCCTCGAGAGATGCTCGAAAGGAAGTGAAGAGACTCTATCTCTTTGACGATGCGCGCGCGCGCCAGTTTGAGCCGTTTGCGCTGACGCGTCCGGTGTCGGAACTTCGAGCGGGAGCGGAGATTATCCGCGCTCGCTGGGAAAAAATCGCCGGCACCACGGCGTACGGCTTCATTGGTGCCGCCCATCTCGCGGATTTCGAGGAAGCTGGCGCGGTTCCGAGTGTTTCGTCCGAACAGACAATTCCCGCCGGATCGGTGATCGCAAATGCGCGGTTCGTCCCTTCCTTGTCGGCCAGTCTCGACGACACGAGCGCCGCATACGCGTCGGATGGCTCAGTCTGCGCAGTGCGCCTTCGCCAGTCGATCGACATGGCGCCACTCGCTCGCGGCGAGACCGAGTTGCGAGAGCTACTGAGTAACGCAGCGGAGCCGACCAGGCTCGCCGGACGTTGGCTAGACGAGGTCTGGGACCTCATCGGACAACTCACCGATCAGCTGATCGAGGACATCCCGACAATCGGCGCATCGCTTTCGGGGGCTGCGATCGAGAACGCTACGATCATTGGAAGCCACTCAGTTTATCTGGAGACCGGCGCGAGCATCGAGCCGTTCGTCGTAATCGATGCGTCTGCCGGGCCGGTGCTGATTCGGCGAGGAGCGTCAATCGCGTCCTTCACGCGCATTGTCGGACCATGCTACATCGGAGAGAACAGCGTTATCGTTGGCGATGCGATTCGCGCCTGCTCCATCGGCGATGTCTGCAAAGTCCGCGGCGAAATGAGCGGATCGATCATGCTCGGCCATTCGAATAAGGGACATACCGGTTTCGTAGGCAGCTCCTATATTGGGCGATGGGTCAACCTCGGAGCCGGCACCACGACGAGCAACCTGAAGAACACCTACGGTGAGGTTCAGTTCCCGACGCCCACAGGTAATCGTGACACCGGCCTCCAGTTCCTCGGCAGCCTGATGGGCGATCACGCCAAAACGGGCATCGGGACGATGCTCACTACGGGATGCTCTGTCGGTGCCGGTGCGAATATTTTCGGCGGCGCCGTGTCCCCGAAAAGAGTTCCGCCTTTCGCGTGGGGCGGTGACGAACCTTTCGCCCGTTATGATCTCTCCAAGTTTCTCGAAGTCGCCGAGAGGATGATGGAGCGCCGTCACTTGACTCTGACGGAGCCGTCACGCCGGCAGCTCACAGAAGCGTACCGCATTTCCGAGAGCGAGGCGTGAAGCTTTGCGTACTCGGCAGTGGCAGCAAGGGTAATGCGGTATTGATGCAAGCCGGAAGCACTCGTGTTCTCGTCGACGCTGGGTTTTCCACGCGCGCGATGGCGAAGCGGCTTGGCGCGATTGGCGTCGACCCCAGATCAATCGAAGCCGTCATCGTCACGCATGAGCATGAGGACCATGCGAAGGGCGCGGTGTCGTGTGCGAAGAAATGGGGTTGGCAGATTTACGCCACCGAGGGGACGAAGGGCGCGAGCGTTGGTCTGGACGAAGCGGATACCAGATCGATTGCATCGAATGGCTCGATCGAAATCGGTGATCTCCAGATTTGTACCGTGACCACGTCGCATGACGCTGAAGAACCGATCGCAGTCGTCGCAACTGGAAAACCATGCGGCGTCCGAGCCGCGATAGTCTATGATCTCGGCGTAGTCACGGAGATCATTTCGCGGGCCATCGAGAAGGTCGAGATCCTGATTCTTGAATCGAATTATGACGGCGAAATGTTGAGAACAGGACCGTATCCGATTTCGGTACAGCGGCGTATCGCGGGGCGAGAGGGGCATCTCAGCAACCGTTCGGCCGCGCTCGCGGCAGCCGACTGCTCGCACCGCGGGCTGGCCCATGTGGTTCTGGCACACCTGAGCGAAGTCAACAACACACCGCGCCTTGCGTTCGAGACGATGGAGCGAGTGCTCAAGCGGACGCATTTTCGGGGGCAGATCACACCAGGCGATCAGGACGTGCCGTCACGCACGATTACCGCGGCCCGGAGTCGTGACTTCGCCGCGTCCCAGCTCTCGCTGGAGCTGTAGGTATCGACCGCAAACGCCTGTCGCGGCGTAGAACCGGGCACGATAACTTATGACCATGCGCGTATCCGCCATCATCACCACTTACGACCAGCCCGAACAGCTGGAAAAAGTGATGTGGGGTTATGCCAATCAGACCTTCAAGGATTTCGAGCTGATCATCGCTGATGACGGTTCAGGGCCGTCCACGATCGAAGTAATCGATCGCGTGGCTGCGGCCAGTGGGCTCGACGTCCTTCACGTCTGGCACGAGGACAGGGGCTTCAGGAAAACCGAAATTCTGAACCGGGCAGTTGTCGCGGCTCGCGGAGACTATCTCATTCTTTCCGATGGGGACTGCATTCCCCGTGATGATTTCGTGGAGACTCACGCGCGACTGGCCCGCCCCGATTGTTTTCTGTCCGGGGGATATATCAAGCTTCCGCGCGACGTCAGCCAGACAATTACGATTGACGACGTCAAGTCTGGCCGTGCCATGGACGCGTCGCGGTTGCGATCTCTCGGATGGCATCCGGGAAAGAGAGCGCTGCGCCTGATGCGCGGCGGCATGCTCCCTACCCTTCTCGACATCGTCACCCCTACGCGCCGCACGTGGAACGGACATAATTCCTCTACTTGGCGCGCGGCTATCCTCTCGGTGAATGGTTTCGATCTCGATATGGCGTACGGCGGGCTGGATCGCGCTCTCGGTGAGCGCCTGATGAATGCAGGAATGACGGGGAAACAGGTTCGTCATCGCACGCCTTGCCTTCATCTCTACCACGAACGCCCCTACGCCGATCCGGTCAAGTGGAAGCGAAACTACGAAATCCGAAAGCAGATTCGCCGCGACAAGGAAATTCGCGCGCACAACGGAATCGCCGAGCTCACGCGGGATGACAGTGTGTTGATTCGGCGGCCTGGCCAGCTTCTCGACGAGCCAACGGCGAAGCGCGCAGCGATCGCCCTTTAAGAAACCTCTGCAAGTAGACCGCGCTCGATAGTTGCGAAGAGCTCGCGGATGTCGTCGTCAGTGGTTCTGAATCCGAGCGTGCACATCCTGAGCGAGAAGTTTCCGCGCAGTCGCGTGGACGAAATCAGGAATCGGCCTTCCGCGACGACTCTCGAGTTGATACGCTCGTTCAATGCGTCGAGCTGATCAGAATCGACTGAGCCTGGATTTGCCCGAAAGCAGTAGATGCCGAATTGAGCGGGACACAGTGTCTCGAAGTGATCGGACACATCGACGAGTGACTCGAGCAGCTTCGCGCGGTCGAACGCGGCATCGATTTCAGCCGTGATGGCCGTCGTGCCGAAGTAGTTCACCGACACCCATATCTTGAGCGCGCGGGAATATCTCGTCAATTGCTCGCCCCGGTCGGCGAAATTCACTTCCTCGTCACCCACTTCGACGTCCTTCAAATACTCAGGAAGAATCCTGAACGCTTCGGTGAGCGTTGATGGATCCTTGACCATCAGGCAGCCGCACTCGAATGGAACGAACAGCCATTTGTGCGGATCGAGCGTGAGACTGTCGGCACGCTCGATTCCGGCGAGCATCGCCTTGCCCCGTGCGGAAAGCACAGCGAATCCAGCGTATGCTGCGTCGACGTGCAGCCAGAGTTTTTCTTTCTCGCAGAAGTCGGCAATTTCGTTGAGCGGGTCGACAGAGCCCGTGTTGGTGGTGCCGCCACTCGCAACAACGGCGAACGGCTGGAGTCCATTACTCCGGTCACTCGCGACGACGCGCGCGAGATCGTCGACGTTCATGCGGAACATGTCGTCCATTCCGACAGTGCGAACATTCTCTCTGGAAATCCCGGCGATCCATGCCGCGCGAACGACTGACGAGTGGGCCTGCGCCGATACGTAGACCGTCAGCTGTCGAATGTCGAGGCCTTTCTCTACTGCGGCATGTCGCGCTGCAACCAACGCCGTGAGATTTGCGCCCGAGCCTCCCGACGTAAGCAGGCCGCTAGAGCCTTTCGGCATCCCGGTCCACTGCCGAAACCATTCAAGGACGACCATCTCGATCTGGTTCGGCCCCGCAGCGACTGGCCACACTCCCGCAAAAAAATTGTATCCAGTCGCTATCCAGTCACCAAGAAGCGCGGGAAATGTCGGACAGCTCGAGACGTACGCGAGGAACCCAGGATGTGGCTCACGCGCGTGATACGGAAAAACACTGGCTTCGAGAGTCTCGATGAGGTTCTCAAAATCACTTCCGCCCACTGGAGCTGAAACTGAGAGGGCGGCGGTCAGCTCCGAGCGCGGCAGTGCGGCGATGACAGGCTCCTCGCAAATTTTTGCGAGATGTCTCGCGATCAGGTCGGTGACGCGATATCCCAATCGCTGCATCGTCGCCTCATCGAGATCGAGGGGCGATCGTGGTCGCAAACTCAATTCGGGCTCTGGAGAGATTTTCTGCTACTTCAGCCGGAACGGAATTGAGTACTCGCGATTGTCCCACTGCATACGTATCACGCCACCGCCTGTCTGCGGAACGACTCCAATGATGAACTGCTCGACAGGCGCCGCCAGGATTGACTGAACAATGTCGATTCGCGCGAAATCCTTCGACGCATCGTAGTCAGTTCCCCATTGCCCAGTCTGCTTGTTGATGATGAGCTTCGCGCCCACTGCTGTAGGAAGTGTCCATAGAGTGTACTTGCCGGCCGGCACAAGTGTGCTTCCGAACATCAAGTCGGCCGACGTCGTGAATTGCGTCGCTGCGTTCGCGCCTGTTCTCCACACCTGATCGTATGGGACTACCTTTCCGAAAATCTCTCTACCTCTCCTGAGTGGCCGGCTGTAGTCAATCTGAACATTCGCCGTGCCGATCGTCGCGCGGACGGTGTCGGGCGGTGACATCTGGCCTGCGGCTCCTTTCGCCGTCTCGATCGCAGCCCAGCTTTTTGCGAGCGCGTCGAAATCAAGCTCTGGCGCGCGACGCGTGATCGTCTTCACAGTGGTGAGCGTTGCGTCTACACCGGTAATGCGGCCGGAAGCGTCAACGCTTGCGCGCTCTATCCACCCCGGGAAGAAACTGCTGTTGAAATACACGGAGTCTTTCGAGTGGCGCGCCATCGTGATGGTGGTGTTCGGCCCGGCACTCGCCGCTACGGCGGTCACAATGACGCTATCGACGTTTGTCGGCGGGTTGAACGTCAGCATCTGTTCGTACACACCATACGACGGCGGCTCCGATGGAACCGATGGAGCTACTATTCCCGCTCGATAAGATCTTCGGCCCGTGTTAGCTGTGTCCGGCTTTCCAGCTCGTTGAATTTCGACAGTTGCCGAAGTGTCGCCCAACAACGTCACCATCGAGAACGCCGGAGCGGAGGCGGGATCAGCCCCGACTCGTTTGGTGCTCAGTGACATTCCCTTGAATCGTCCGGCGCCCAAGTCAGCGACATAATGCACGATTCGAACGCGTGGATATCTGAGAAGTATGTCGCCCTCGAGCTTGTCTCTCGTCCGCGCGTAGCGCTCGACCGCTGCGGTATCCACACCAAGCGTGGAGACGAAGGTGCCACTAACCGGAGTCTGTGCGCCAAGCGACGCGGCTGCGATGAATGTGAGAGTCGCGAGAAGGTTTCTTGCTGACATTGTGGGTTCCGGAATATCGAGGTTTGCTGCCATGACGATGGGGATACTGCCGCGCGGCAGGCGCATATGCAACTGGCGCGAGCGCGTTGCCAGGGCTACTTGTGCTGTTGCATTCCTTCGGTGCCGCCCCAGAGAGGAGCCGCATTCCCGGCCGGGTCGTCGCCATAGAAACGCACTGAGCCCGGCGAGTAGATCTTCGCGAGCATCACTATCTGCCCCGTGTGCATGGAAAAGTGTTCGACCACATGATAGATCGCGGCGAGCACAGTTGTGTTTCTGCCTTGAATCTCGCATCCACGAACGAGATCCGCGTCAGTCAGTGCGGAGATCACCGCGTCCGCGTCGCGAACTGCATCGTCGAGCAGCGCCAGCAGCTCATCGACACCGGGTCCATCGCGCATGGCAAACTCTGCGGCACGATCGCGATTGCTCGTAGCCCCTCCAATGCCTGCGACGATCCAATGCCGAATGTTTCCGGCAAGGTGGACGATGAGATTCCCGATGCTGTTTGAGCTCTCGTTGGCCCGCCGCCAGATCTCTTCGTGCGAGAGCTTGGCGACTGCGAGCCTGATTTTCGAGGGATACTCGGTCGCTAGGTAGTGCCGCGACTTGTCGATAAAGATCTCTGCGCTCATCACGGCAATATAGGAATGACGCCCGCGACAGCAAATTTTGAACATTGCCTGCCTGCGTGCCGACAGCGGTTCCACTGAAACGGCCGAGCCGTAGTTTCACCGTTGAGGAAGCAAAAAAAAGGGAGTCCGATTGGACTCCCTCTTTATTCGACTCGAGAGAAACTCTCTCCTAGTACATTCCGCCCATGCCGCCACCCGGTGGGCCACCCTGGCCTCCACCGTTCGACGGCTCCTTCTTCTCGACGATCAATGCTTCGGTCGTGAGGAGAAGACCAGCGATCGATGCTGCATTCTGAAGCGCGGTACGCGTGACCTTGGTCGGATCGATGACACCGGCCTCGACCAGGTTCTCGTACT
>JBDUEH010000072.1:0-8238 GCA_040002555.1 Gemmatimonadales bacterium
ATTCTCGGAATCCTTTGCGCATTCCTCGCACTGAGCACACTGAAGCTGAGATGACCGACGCGAATCAGCCCGATCGCGAAGTCGCGGTACTCGGGTTGGGCAAGAGCGGCACTTCGGCAGCGCGACTTCTGCTTTCTCGTGGCTCGCGTGTATACGCGTCTGATGCCGGCACGACCGCGACAATCGAGGCAAATGCTGCGTCTCTTCGCGCACTCGGCGCTGCGGTAGACGTTGGGGGGCATGATCTGGCTCGAATTGCGCGCGCGTCGCGCGCTGTGGTGAGCCCCGGAATCGATCCCCTCAATCCTCCAGTTGCGGTAGCGAGGGAAGCGGGGATTCCGCTCGTCAGTGAAATCGAAATTGCCCTTGCTGCGCTCGACCGGTCGAAAATCATCGCGATCACTGGCACCAACGGAAAGACGACGACCACCGCACTGATCGGGCATCTGTTGCGCGGACTTGGCACGGACGCGGTAGACGCAGGAAACATCGGCATACCATTGTCGGACATGGCGATGATGCCAACGCCGCCGTCGTGGATCGCTCTCGAGATGTCGAGCTTTCAGCTCCATGATACGCCGAGTTTGTCGCCGGAGGTCGGCGTGCTGACGAATCTGACGCCGGACCATCTCGACAGATATCGCAGCACTGAGGATTATTACTCCGACAAGGCGCGGCTCTTTGCGAGGGGAAATGACGGCTCGAAGTGGGTCATCAACAGTGACGACGTTCTCGTCGGCCAGATGACCGCCAACGTCGCTGGGGAAAAATTCGGCTTCTCCACCCGCTCCCGCTCAGATGCATGGCTCGACGCCGCCGCGGGAACGCTGATGCTCCGCGGTGATGCATTGCTTCCACGCGGCGAGCTCGACCTGTTGGGTGATCACAACGTTGCGAACGCGCTTGCGGCGGCGCTCGCCGTATCGATCGCCGATGCGTCATTCGCGACGACGGAAGCCCTGGCGAGAATGGCCGAGTCGCTGAGGACGTTCAATGCGCTTGCGCATCGGCTCGAGATAGTTGGAGAGGTGAAGGGCGTGCAGTGGATCAACGATTCCAAGGCGACTAACGTCAGCTCGACACTCGTCGCAGTCAGCGGGATGCGGCGCCCCACGATTCTTCTGTTGGGCGGGCGGCACAAGCGGGAGCCCTACATAGGCCTGATTGACGCGATCAGGAAATCCGTGAAGAAAGTGATCGCTTATGGCGAGGCGGCACCGGAGATCGAAAAAGACCTCTCAACCGTTGTTCCGTTTGAAAGACTAGGGTCGGATTTCGAGGAAGTGATGGCTCGTGCGAGAGAGAGCGCTCAACCTGGAGATGCAGTCCTTTTGTCACCGGCATGTTCCAGCTTCGACATGTTCAAGAATTACGAGGAGCGCGGAAACACTTTCAAGCGTCTGGCGATGGCGAAGGCATGACAGCCAGTGTCGCAGATGTTCGGTACCGCTGGTTCATGGGGCCCGATGCGCGTCTCATTCTCTTCATCACGGCGTGCCTTCTGGCGTTTGGTCTTGCGACTGTCTACAGTGCAAGCGCCATCTACGCACAGACGAAGAATCTCAGTGGCACCTATTTCATTCTGAGGCAGCTTGTGGGCGTCGTGGCTGGCATTGTGGGACTTGCGATTTTCTCCAAGATCGATGCCGAGAAGTGGAGCAAGTACGCGTGGCCGATCATGCTGCTGTCGCTGCTTCTTCTTCTATTGATCATTCTGCCGTTCACGCAATCGATCGCACCGCGCTTGCGCGGATCGCGGCGTTTTCTGATCGGGGCATCGCTTCAGCCCTCGGAGCTTGGCAAGATCGCGGTGATCATCTGGACGTCGATGCTCGTTGTAAAAAAGGGCGACGCGTTGAGGCGACTGACCAAAGGGCTGCTGCCTTTTCTTGTAATCGTCGGGCTGATGGACGTTCTCGTCGCTCTCGAGCCGGATCTATCGGTAGCGATGATGTACACCCTTATCATGGGCATAATTCTGTTTGCCGGCGGCGTTCGCATCGGGCATTTCGTGGTCCTCGGTATCGTTGCGATTCCTCTGTTGTGGACGCAGATGCAGCGGTTGAATTATGTCCTTCTGCGAATGACTGCCTTCTTCGATCCGGGTTCAGCGCCAACGCATGTCAGCGATCAGTTGCGGCAGTCACTGATCGCGGTCGGCTCGGGAAGAATATTTGGCGTTGGCTTCGGGCAGGGTCGTCAGCCGCTCGGATTTCTTCCTCTCGCCTACGATGACTTCATTGCCGGTTCAATCGGAGAAGAGTGGGGCTTCGCCGGGATGCTCGTACTCGTGATCGCGTTTGCCGCGTTTGCGTTTCTCGGTTTCAGAATTGCGCACAAGGCTCGCTCGGCATTCCTTCAGCTCGTCGCGGTCGGTATTACGTCAACGATTGTGATTACGGCCTTCCTTCACATCGGTGTCGTGATCGGAATGCTGCCCACAACTGGTCTGACGCTTCCGTTCGTTTCGTTCGGCCGCTCGAACATGGTGTTGTCGCTCGTCATGACCGGGATCCTCGTGAACATCGGGAGCACGAAGGAGAAGGTCATTGGGTCACGCGCGACGGATCCATCGTTTGCGCTTCAGCACGCATAGATGAGAATCCTCTTCGCCGGTGGTGGGACCGGCGGTCATCTCTATCCCGGACTCGCGATAGCCCGTGCGATGGTCAAGCTCTCGCCGGAAGTGAAACCTTTTTTCATCGGCGCAAAGCGTGGGATAGAGCGGACTGTCCTTCCCACTGCCGAATTTCCGCACGAGCTGCTCGACCTTCACCCGCTATACAGGTCGCGCCCGTGGGAAAACTGGAAGACACTCCGTGGTGGTGTGAGTGCGTGGAGACGCCTGAGTGAGATAGCGGAGTCAGAGCGTCCTTCCGCTGTTGTTGGAACAGGTGGCTACGCATCCGGAATTGCTCTTGCTTACGCCGCTGTGCACGGAACTCCGTTCGCTGTCCAGGAGCAGAATAGCTTTCCCGGTTTGACAACGAAGTTCTTCAGCCGATATGCGCGTCAGGTCTTCAATGGCTTCCCGGAAGCAGAGAGCTACCTCCGCCCCGGAAAGAACACGGTCCTGTTCGATTCTGGAAATCCCATCGAGCCACCGCCAAATCCGCTGCCCGATCGAGCAGCAGCTCACCTCGCGTGGAAGTTTCCTGATATGGGGAGAGTGCTGCTGGTGTACGGGGGCAGTCAGGGCTCAAAAGCGATCAACGACGTTGTCGCTCGGTGGATCAGCCAGGGGATACCATCGGGGCTCAATATCATCTGGGCCACGGGGCAAGCGACATTTTCGGAATATGCCCAGCTCGAAAATCAAAACGTCCGCATTCGTCCGTATCTGTCGCCTGTGTCTGAGGCATACGCTGCCGCCGACTTTGCTGTATCTCGCGGCGGCGCGATGGCAACGGCCGAACTCGCAGCATGGGGAATTCCTCCAATCGTGATTCCGCTTCCGACCGCAGCGGCCGATCACCAGACCGCTAACGCGAAGGCACTTGCCGCTGCAGGAGCGGCCGAGATGATCGCGCAGAACCAGCTCACGGTGGAGAGTCTCGATCGATCGGTTAGAGCGCTCGTCGAGAATCCGGCTCTCCTTGCCGAGCGCTCGCTCGCCGTAAAAACACGAGCGAGACCGAACGCGGCGCGCGATATTGCAACTCATATCCTCGAGCTTGTAACAAGCAGCTGATTCGCGTAACACTTCATGCTTTGGACTCTCCTGCCGCCGATGGCTGACCAACCAATGCCCGATCGCCGCCCAGTTCATTTCGTTGGTATCGCCGGCGCGGGAATGAGCGCGCTCGCGGAGCTTTACGTGCGGCGTGGCTACGTTGTAACCGGGTGTGACACGGCATCCGCTACGGTTAATGATCTCGAGCAGCTCGGTATTCATGTCGTCCATGGGCACGATGCGTCGCATGTCTCCGGCGCGCAGGAAGTCATTGTCACATCCGCCGTTCCAAAGGACCATGCCGAGCTCCAGCGTGCTCGCGAGCTTGGAATTACCGTGACCCGGCGGGCGGAAGCACTTGGCAAAGCGGTGTCTGGCGGAGCGTTGGTTGGCGTTGCCGGTACGCATGGAAAAACCACGACGACGGTGATGACCACCGAGGCGCTCGCTGCCGCGGGACTCGACCCGACGGGCGTCGCTGGCGGCCGCGTTGGCTCCTGGAACGGAAATCTGAAGGGAGGCGGCGCCAACGTATTCGTTGTCGAGGCCGATGAATACGACAGGTCCTTCCACGCGCTTTCGCCCACCGTTGCAGTCGTCACAAACATGGAGTCCGATCACCTGGATATTTATCCGGGAGGCATCGACGAGATTCGCGCCGCCTTTGCACAATTCGTCGCTGGGGCTGAGACGATCGTGCTTTGCGCCGATGATCCAGGCGCAAACACGTTGCCAACCCCGAGCACGGCCGAGGTGATTCGATACGGAACGTCGTCACCGGATGCTCGTCTTGTCGCGCGCGGAATAGTGCCACACAATGGCGGCTCCAAGTTTGACGCCAGTTACGATGGCGATTTGCTCGGTACGGTGCGTCTTCTCGTTCCGGGAATGCACAACGTCCAGAATTCGCTTGCGGCAATCGGCGCTGGCATCGCACTCGGCGTCGAGCTGAAGGATCTCCTCCCCGGTCTCGAATCGTTTTCCGGCGTTGAACGGCGCTTCCAAAGAATTGCGGATGTTGGCGGCGTCTCCATCATCGATGACTACGCTCACCATCCGACTGAAATTCGAGCGACACTCGAGGCCGCGCGCTCTGCTTTTCCCGCGCGTCGGATTGTCGCTGCATTTCAGCCGCACCTTTACACGCGAACACGCGACTTTCATCAGGAATTCGCCGAGGCCCTCATGCTCGCTGACGTGGTGTTCCTGTGCGATTTGTATCCGGCGAGAGAAAAACCAATTGTGGGCGTGAGCGCTGAGATGATCGCCGGACCAATGCAATCCGCAGGCAAGGCTCCTCAGTGGGAGGGCCCAAGAGATCACCTCGCTGCTGCTCTCGGAGATTTTGTCAAAGACGGCGACGTGGTGCTCACGATTGGAGCGGGCGACATCACGAAAACGGGAGCGGAACTGCGCGACCTCCTCACGGAAAGAGATTGAGCGAGCCAATCGGGGCGCCAGTCACGCCGCGAAAGAGGCGAGTTCGCTGGAGACTGATCGCCGCAATCATGTTGCTTCTCCTGATCGCGCCTGCGGCATTCTACGCCCGCCGGGGCGCGACCCGCATGGATTACTTCCACGTAAGAACAATCGAAGTCGAGGGAGCCCACTACCTCGATCCTGCAACAGTGGTCGAACGACTCGGCGTCGATACCATGCGCTCAGTTTGGGACGACAACGCATCGCTTGTCACGCGATTGAAGACGCTGCCGCAGGTCGGGAACGCGACGATCACGCGAAAACTTCCTGGAACACTCGTTGTCACGGTTAGAGAGAATCTTCCGGTTGCTCTTTCCCCAAGTCCGCGCGGGCTCGAAGCCGTTGATAGCGCAGGGGTTGTACTGCCGATCGATCCGTCGTCCGTGGATCTCGATCTTCCCATCGCCTTGCAGAGAGATGCGCCGATGCTCGCGCTGCTCGGCGCCCTTCGCTCGAGCGACGCAGCTTTGTTCAATCGAATCAGCCAGATTGGGCGGGAGGGTCGTGACGGAATCGTACTGCTGCTGGAGCGCCGGGACACCGGCGCACTGACACCGGCCGATTCAGTTATAGACTCCGTGGCATTCACCGCATCGGCATCGCGACGGGGACTTCGCGTTCGCGCCATGGTGGGGGTGTCCGTCTCGCGATTGGCCGATATCTTTCCGGTCGAGTCCGACCTTCTGCGGCGCCGGGCAAATGTCGCCGAGCTCGACCTTCGTTACCGCGATCAGGTGATCGCAAGGCTTCAATGAATCACGAACACGTCATCGCCGGTCTCGACATAGGATCTGCGAAAACAACGGTGGTCATCGCCGAAGCAGTCGGCGACATCCAGCGCCATACGAAGATCAAGATCCTCGGTGTCGGACAGGCGCGCACGACCGGGCTTCGTCGCGGCATCGTGTCCGACATCGAAGAGACGACCCGGTCGATCAAGAAAGCAGTAGAAGACGCGGAGCGAATGGCCGGTGTAAAGATCGAGTCGATCTACGTTGGAATCGCCGGCGAACATGTCCGGGCGATGACGAGCAAGGGAATCGTCGCGGTGAACGGGGACGAGATCTCAAGAGCAGATGTGAATCGGGCAAACGAAGTTGCGCGCGCTCAGCCGTTCCCGCAGGACCGCGAGCTCCTGCATGCGATTCCGCAGGAATACACCGTAGACAAGAACCAGGGCATTCGCGATCCAATCGGAATGATCGGAACTCGTCTCGAGACCGAGATGTACTTGATCACGATCGGCGGATCGCCGGCGATGAACCTGCGGAAATCGGTGGAGCGCGCGGGCTATCACGTCAAGGAACTGGTTCTCGAACCTCTGGCGAGCGCGCTTGCGGTGCTCACCGAGGACGAAAAGGAGCTGGGCGTCGCCCTCGTCGAGATGGGTGCTGGCACAACCGACATCGCCATTTTCCACGAGGGAAAGATCCGCCACCTCGGCACCGTCAATTACGGCGGGAGCAACGTAACGAACGACATCGTGCAGGGAATCGGCGTAACACAGTCGGACGCCGAGCGGCTCAAGGAGCGCTACGGCTGCGCCTACGAGCCAATGGTGAGCCCGGATGACATCGTGGAGCTGCCGAGCACAGTCGCGCAGGGTGAGAGGCACATCCCGCGTGAGGTTCTGGCGCACATCATTCACCAGCGGATCGATGAGATTTTCTCGCTCGTGCACGGAGAGGTCGAGCGAGCTGGATATGCAAACCGGCTGAGTGGCGGAATTGTCGTGACGGGCGGTGCGGCAGCCATGCAAGGAGTTGCCGAGCTTGCAACCGATGTCTTTGGAACAGGAGTGCGGGTGGGAATTCCCACCGAAAACGTTGGCGGCCTCGCCGACTCAGTCGAAGCCCCGCGGTTCTCGACGGTGGTCGGACTTGCGCTCTACGGAGCGAACAGGGTTGCGGTTGGCGGCGCATCTGCAGGCGGAAGAAAGCGCACAATTTCGTCGCCGAACGTTGATCGATTTGCCCAGCGTGTGAAGATCTGGCTACAGGATTTTTTCTGATCTGAACGGCCGGAGTGGGACTGCCTCCGGCGGTGTTGAAAGATTTTCCACATCATAAAGTTTCCCGCTATGACGGGCGTGTGGGAAACTACCAGACGACAACTGTTGAAAAAATTTGCTCCGTTATCCGTTTTTACTATTGGATGATGCGACACTGCGCATATATATTGGCCGTTCGCTCTTCCCAACCCCAGCAGCATTGGAGCACCCCACCGAATGAATTTCGAGTTCGAGGAAAGCGCGTCGCAGAACGCTCGGATGAAAGTTGTTGGGGTCGGCGGCGGTGGTGGCAACGCCGTCAACCGGATGATCGAAGAGCGGCTGTCGGGAGTCGAGTTCATCTCGATCAACACCGATGCCCAGGCACTTCTGAATTCCAAGTCTGACGTAAAAATCCAGATCGGGAAAAAACTCACACGCGGACTGGGTGCCGGCGCTCGTCCAGAAATTGGCAAGCAGGCCGTAGAAGAGAACCGCGAGGAAGTTTCCCGTGTACTGATCAATTCCGACCTGGTGTTCGTCACCTGCGGAATGGGTGGAGGAACGGGAACCGGCGCTGCGCCCACTGTTTGCGAGTTGGCTCGCGAAGCCGGTGCCCTGACGGTTGGCATCGTGACCCGCCCCTTCCTGTTCGAGGGGCGAAAGCGTCTCCGGCAGGCCGAGTTGGGCATCGCCGAGATGCGGAAGCACGTCGATACGATGATCGTCGTTCCGAATGAGCGGCTGCTGGCCGTCGTCGGTAAAGGCATCCCGTTCCACGACGCGCTCAAGAAAGCCGACGAAGTTCTGCTTCATGCGACTCAGGGTATCTCGACACTGATCACGGTCACTGGACTCGTCAACGTTGATTTTGCTGACGTACGCACCGTGATGCAGGAAGGAGGATCCGCGCTCATGGGCACAGGAATCGGACGCGGTGAGAATCGCGCGACCGACGCTGCGCAGCAGGCAATCGCCAGCCCGCTCCTCGACAACGTGTCTGTCTCCGGCGCCACGGGCGTACTCGTCAACATCACTGGTGGCGACGACCTCACGCTCGGCGACGTTCACCAGATCGTCGAGATCGTCAAGGACG
>JBDUEH010000073.1:0-8236 GCA_040002555.1 Gemmatimonadales bacterium
AACTCGCGGCACAGTACCCAGTTGATAGGCCCCGGTATACCGCGGAGAAGACTCCTTTTATAGAAGCGGTGGTCGGGCCGCATGGATCAGTCCAATCCGTACTGAGCAGCCGGGGAGATAGGTAACAGAAGTGTCCAGCAACATAGGTAACACTTTCGGGGTTACCCACGAATGATGTAATCACGCTCATCCAGCGTGGCAATGAGTACGGTGTTGAAGTAGATCGACCAGATGCCGTCATCGGTTTCTTCAAGTCCTATTCGGTGGCCGACCAGTGAGTTGGCGATGTACAGAAGCTTGTGGTTGAATCGGAATGTCCCGCCCGTCGTGATCTTCTTCACGACAAAGTGTCCAGGGTATTCGAGCGGTGGCAGCCGAGTCGGATATGCTCGCGGTGATTCTACGTAATGAGATGCCGGTGTGTCCTGGTTCAGCCATTCGTGAGGTCGCACAGTGTTGTACTCAGTGCGGAATGCATCGAATGACTTCTGTTGACCGGCACAGGTTCGAGCAACGGGCTTGATGGCTTGGCGCTTGAGAGTTCGATGCATTCGCTCGTGCGCACCGTTCTGCTGCGGCCGTCCTGGATGAATGCGCTGGTGCTGAATGCCGAGTCGCATCCACCAGACATTGAGATACGACAGCCCGTGGATCGCCTGCGTGGCGAACGGTACGCCGTTGTCTGTGCGGATCGCCACCGGTAATCCGTATTCCCGGAACGCTCGTTCGAACACGGGCTTGGCCGTCACTGTCTGCGTCGACAGAAGACCGTGACATGTCAGAAGGAAGCGCGTGTGTTGGTCGGCGATCGTGAGCGGATAGCAGTAGAGGCCGTTACCGGTGCGAAACTCTCCCTTGAAGTCTGCGGTCCAGAGATCGTTTGGAGATTTGGTTATCGGTGCAACTACTCCAGGATGTTGATGCGGCCGGCGTCGCCGCCGCTTCATCACTAATCCTCGTCGCGCCAATAGATCGGCTGTCGTGCTCGGTGCTGGCCAATGAGTCACTCGGGGATTTCGATCGGAGAGAACTCTGAGCAGCTTGCGAGCGCCCCAGAACGGATGCTCTCGTCGGAAGTCACAGATAACTTCAGCGAGCTCGCTATCGATGCGATGCGGACAGTGATGCGGCGCTCGGCTTCGATCTTTGAGGCCGCGCTTGCCGCCCTCTTCGTACCTCGCGAGCCACTTGTAGCCAACGCGTCTGCTGACGCCGTAACGAGCGCATAGCTCCGACATTGTGAATCGGTCGCTCATCGCGTCGTCAATGAACTGAATTCGCTCTTCCACAGGTGCAGTCTCCAACCAGGGCATCGGCAGTCCTCGCAGAACCGAGAGTTGCCATGCAGTTTAGAAGGAGTGTTACCTATGTTGCCGGACAGATCTGTTACCCATGTACCCGGACTATACCGCCGAAAATCTAACGTGCGTTGCTGCAGTCAATGCGGCTATTGAGGGAACGCGCTCCGCGCGTTCTTTTATTGATCGCTTGGCGGCCGAATTTTGACGTTAGCCAAGCTACCTTACGACTAGTCACAGCGGGGGCTTCATGTTAGCCGCTCAAAAACTCGTGGCCTTCGGTGCCACGGGCAATGCAAAACAGGCGACCGCGTTCTATAGTGGGATACTTGGCCTGTCGATTCGGTCGGACGACGCGTTCGCAATTGTCTTCGACGCCAACGGTGTCGAACTTCGAATACAGAAGCTGGAACGCTTCACGCCGCAGCCGTTTACGACCTTGGGCTGGCAAGTTGCGAACATTGACCAGGTACTCGCACGTCTCGCAGCTTCGAACATCACTCCTGAACGATACGAGTGGTTGGAGCAAGATGCGGCGGAGATTTGGAAGGCTCCCAGCGGTGCGCGCATAGCCTGGTTCAAAGATCCGGACGGCAATCTCCTGTCCGTGGCGGAGTACGCAGATGGCTAACGCACGCTGCAGCCGACAAGCAATTCAATGGAGCTCGGTACGCTCGCATTTTATGTGATTCGCCGCCAGCTTCCCTGAAGGCGTTAGCCGGCACTCGACACATTCTGCTTCGCGCAGTGCCCGGGCAAAGAGAAAGAATGAACGGCAGCCTGGTTGAGTATAGAGAGATGAGCAACGAAGTACGACTCCGCGATATCGATCCCAACGACCTCTCCATCTTCTACGAGCAACAACTCGACGCGGACGCCACGCGCATGGCCGCATTCCCCTCACGCGACCGCGCAGCGTTCGACGCCCATTGGGCGACAAACATCCTCGGTAACCCGAAAGCGGTCACGCAAACGATCCTCTTCGACGGCCAAGTCGCAGGGAACATCGGCAGTTGGCGCCAGGAAGATGTCCGCCTTGTTGGCTATTGGATCGGCAAAGAGTTTTGGGGCAAGGGTGTCGCGACCCGGGCGCTCGCCGCTTTCCTGAACCTCATGACTGAGCGTCCCCTCCACGCGCACGTGGCCAAACACAACCTCGGCTCGATCCGCGTCCTGGAGAAGTGCGGCTTCGGCCTCGAGCATGAGGCGACCGTCGAGGTCGCCGGCGAAGATAGCGTCGAGCTCGTCCTCATACTGCGGTGAGACTTCTACGCTTCGATGCCTACTAACACACGCCGAAGCTGACAAACTATTTAGTGAAGCTCGCTTCGCTCGCATTTATTCTGTTCGCCTGCACCTTGGCCACAGGCGCCAGGCACCCCACACGATGATTCCACGCAAAACTTTCCTGCCTTTCTTCCTGGCCATGGTGGGGTGTGTCGCCAAGACATCGGCCGAGCGAGATGCAGTAGTTCAAGTCAAAGAATCGACGATGCCTTCACGGGCAAGCGCTGACTCTCTACTCTCTAGATATCTCTTGTTGGTCACGGAGCGCAGTGACATGGCTCCGGAACAATTTCAAGGCATGCATTCGGATTTGGAACCGTGCGTGCAGGAGATGTTCGGCGATGCGCACTCGAGCTACTGGCTGGCAAGCGGTCGCGTGCTCGGCTATACCGCAAGTGCAGATACCCTTCACTCTCGGTTGGAGCTGACATCTGTCGCCGAACAAGTGCCAGCCGGACCTGGAGCATACGACTCGGAAGTCCGAGCGGGGATTCACACCGACACTCTCGACCTCAAGCTAATACCTGATTCCAGTCGCTCAGCATGGCAGATTTGTGGCTGGCTTTCAAACGACCATGACCTTGGCGGATATGGTACCGAGAGCAATGTACGATATAGGCCAAGCGGTGTTACACGGGCGATCCTCCTTCGACAGGCAGACTCAATTCATCGAGCCAGTGCCGCGCGTAGGTGACCTGACACTCCTTGAAACGGGTCGATCTAATTAAGCTCGCTTCGCTCGCGTTTTATTTGATTCGCCCGCAACTTAGCCTTTGTCGTCACGTTCGATACGCCGGTCGAAATAGAAATGGTGGTTGAGATCGAAGATGCAAAGTGAATCTCAGCGAGGTCCATTCACCGGCCAACGGTGCGAGGGACAATCTGTGTGTGGATGACCATGGCGTCCTGTACTCGCAGTCCCGGGTCACCGCGCATTTCAAAGCGTCACTAGTGAGGTCTCGGATGTCGATTGATTTGAGGGCGCATTTGCGCTGGGCGACGGCGCTCGGTCTCGTCGTGTCGCACAGTGCGTCAGCGCAGTCGGTCTTGCCAAGCGGCGACAGCCTGACCCGCCTGCTGCGGCCGTGGATGGAGCAGGGCCTCACGATGGGTGTCACTGTCGGCATCGCCAACCAGAGTGCAGCGCGTGTCAAATCGATGGGCCACGCGAACGAGCTCGGGTCGGCGCCACCGACCGATTCGACGATTTTCGAGATCGGTTCAATATCGAAGGTGCTCACCGGCACCCTCCTCGCCGACATGGTCATCCGCGGTGAGGTGGGCCTCGACGATCCGGTTCGCCGCTACCTGCCACCTACGGTTCACGTCCCGAGTCGCGCCAATCGCGAGATCACGCTGCGCGACCTGGCCACGCACGCGTCGGGATTGCCGCGCGACCCGGACAACCAGCATCCCGCGGACGCGCGCGACCCGATGGCAGGGTACGGAGAAGCTGAGCTGTATGCGTTCCTCTCCTCCTACACGCTCACTCGCGCGCCGGGCGATAGCGTTTCGTACTCGAATGTAGGGATGGCGCTCCTCGGGCACGCGCTCGCGCGGCGGGCGGGCCGTGACTACGAGTCGCTCGTGCGCGAGCGGATACTGATGCCCCTTGGGATGCGGGACACTTACATCGGCCCCGCCTCGCGATCAACACTTGCCGGCCGCGAGGCGGCGGGCCACACAGAGGATCTGGATCCGACGCCAGCGTGGACCTTCCGCGGGAGTGTACTCCTCGGCGAAGGAGCGTGGCGCTCGAGCGCACGCGACATGCTGAAGTTCGCTCGTGCCGCGGCCAGTCCACTGTCGTCCGTCGTTGGTCGCGCACTATACCTCGCCGAAGCGCCACAGCGAGAATTCGCTGGGCCGGGCGACAGCGTCGGCCTCGGGTGGATGGCCCTTGATAGGCACGGGCGCCGCCTGCTGTGGCACAATGGTGGCACGGGTGGGTTCACGTCGATGCTCGCCGTGGAGCGTGCCACTGGCCGCGGAGTGATCGTGCTCACCAACGCCTTCGCAGACATCGACTTGATCGCGTACCACCTGCTCGACCCAGCGGTCCCTTTCACACCACCGTCTCCGCGACCGTGGGTAACAGTGGCCCCAAGTGTCGCTGATCGTTATGTCGGCACATACGAGTTCCCCTCAGGCTCTCGATCGCAAGTAGTACGGGATGGGGACCGGCTCTACTACATCCCATCGGGCGTCCCGCGCATGCGCCTTTATGCAGAAAACCAGGTCAAATTTTTTCTGCGAAGCGGCCGCGATGTCGAGTTCGTTGTCGACAACACCGGTGCCGTTCGCGAAGCAGTGATACGCCGCGGGTCAAAGGAATTCCGCGCGCGTCGTGTCGATCGTTAAACCCTCTCCTCACATGACATTCCAATCAGCTGGCCCTGCCCTCCGTTTCGCGCTGCGCCTCGATAGCGTAGCGCGCATGACGAAGTGTGCGTTACGTCTCGCATTGTTCGCCACTGCATCCGCAACGATTGCGGCGTGTGCGACTAACAGCAAGACGACCCGCACTCCCGCCAACTTGGTGGCGCTCGACGAGCGCGTCGATTCACTCTTCAAGCATTTGATACAAACCGACGGCCCAGGATGTGCCGTCGGCATTTACAGAGATGGCGCGGTGGTTCTCACCCGCGGATATGGACTCGCAAACATCGAAGACGGTCGGCCGATTACGCCCCACACCGCCTTCGAGCTGGGCTCGGTTTCGAAACCCTTTACGGCGCTCGCGGCTCTCATCCTCGAACAACATCGGAAGCTTTCCGTCGATGACGACGTGCGACGTTGGATCCCCGAGTTTCCTGACTACGGCAAGCCAATCCATGTGCGCGATCTGCTGGAGCACACGAGTGGGCTGAGAGACTATCAGGCGCTGGAAACGCTCGCTGGTCGTCCGGTTCGGACTATGTCCGAGTTTCTCGGACTGATGGCCGCGCAGCGCACTCTCAACTTCGCAACTGGACAGCGGCACGAATACAGTCATAGCGACTTCATGTTGCTCGCTCTCGTTGTCGAACGTGCTGCAGGAGTGCCGTTCGGAGCATTTCTGGACCGCACCGTGCTCGAACCCATCGGAATGCGAGACGCGTTTGTTTCCGACGAGCGCGCGCACTCAGCACGGAACCGTGCATTAGGACACGTAGTTTCGTCAGACGGTACTCGCGCGCAGTTCCCGGAGTCAAGGACTTTCGGCGGTGTCAACCTTTACGCTTCGGTCGAGGATATGGCGCGCTGGGATCGCAATTTCGACGACCCGCGGGTTGGCGGCCGATCGGCAATTACTCGAATGACAACTCTGCCTGTGCTCGCGAACGGCGACACGATACCGTACGCCTACGGTCTTCGGCTTGGCAGCTATCGCGGGCTCCGAATCATCGAGCGCGGCGGGGCACCAGACGGGACCCGCGTCCATGTCATTCACTTCCCTGATCAGCGATTTGGCGTCGCAGTGCTCTGCAACGCAACACATTTCGAAGCGAACAAGTTGGCAGAGACGGTCGCGGGCTTCTATCTGGGCGAATTGATGCGTCCAGTACGTCCACGTGCACCGGCGCCGCCGGCTGTGACCGTGTCATCCAATGAGCTTGCGCGTTACGCCGGAGTTTACCGACCGGCTGCCGAGCCGTGGGATCTGTGGCCGGTCGAGTTGATACGCGGCGAGTTGGCAGAGAGGGTGTTTGACGATGTGCGCGACGACACACTGTACGTGATGACGCCTGCAGGGAATGGGCGCTTTTTCGAGATCGGTCGGACGGGCAACGTTGGCATCTATACGTTCGAGTCATCGTCGGCTGGAGTTCCCCATTGTTTGCAAGTTTCCTGGAACGGCGGTTCAGCAGACGTACTCGAGCGCGTTCCCGATTCTGCGGTCTGGCGTCCGTCAGCCGCAACACTCGCCGAGTATGCGGGCGTTTGGTTCAGCGAGGAACTCGACGCAAGCTGGCTGCTGGACCTTCGCGACGGACGGCTGTTTCTACGCCGCATCGGAAAGCCCGATGTGACTCTTTGGGCGGTTGAGCCAGATCTATTTATTCGCGGGTTCGGGTCGAACGAAATACTCACCGCCCAATTGCAGTTTCATCGTGATGGCACCGGCAAACTGACCCACCTCAGCGTGTCTACACGGCCGGGTGAGGAATCCGTGCGCAACGTCCGGTTTGTCCGGACGTCGCCAAGATGAGCGATGTGGTTAAACAAGAAGAACCGTCGCCGCCTCGGATGGTTTCTTTGATCGGCCCATCATCGAGCGAGGCTCGTCTCCGAGTCGCGCTCGAGTAGAAGGTCCCATGCGAAAGCCTGGTGAGCTCGCGGCTATCTTGATCGATGGCGACAGCACGCGCGTTCCGCTTCGATTCGCTGGTACCCGCGAAAGTGAACACGGAAAAGTTGCCTGCTTTGAAAGCGACTTCACTCGCGACACGAATCGCAGCTACTCGCGCGGAGAGCTGGTGCGCGATTGCCGAGCACTGCACTGAATCGGTCACGGCTCGTAACAATCCGCTGCTCGGTGATCGTTCCGTTTTCGGCGAGAATACAGAGCTGGCTCTCGCGCTTGTGCAGATCGAGTCCTATTGTATCCATGGCTGGCCTCCCGGTTAGTTGTGCCTCGTCGCAAGACGATGAGAACGTGAATCCTGTGGGGCGAACTTGCCACCACGTCGCCGTGGAGAGGTCCAGCCGCTTCATACCAACTAGCTACAGGCGTTAGCGGTCATAAACCCAATCATGATCTGACATGTTGCGCTACCTGTTTGTCTCCTGGGTTCTATTTGCGACGCAGGCTGAAGCCCAAAAAGCGGATACCGTGAACGTTGAGGTGGATAGTGCCACGATGAGGATGGTCATCTCAGGGACAGGAAAAACGACCATCGTTCTCGAGGCAGGTGCAGCAGCGGACATGCGCACTTGGTCAAAAGTGCATCCGGAGCTATCAAGGTACGCCCGCGTGGTTAGTTATGATCGGCTTGGCTACGGATCTTCTCACCCGGCAAGGCGTCCCCGCACCGCAGCAATAATGGCTGAGCAACTTCATGCTGGTCTGCAGAGGGCGGGAATAGCTCCTCCATTCATAGTTGTCGCACATTCCTTCGGCGGCATCATTGCGCGTGTCTTCGCATCCCAATATCCGAGCGAGGTTGTTGCCTTGGTTCTTGTTGATCCCGCACTGGAGCAATTTTACGTACGAGCTACACTGAATGCTTCGCATGCCTATCTGCGTCAAATTGAAGAAGATTTGGTGTGGGCGGAGAATTCCAAGAACGAGTCAGTTCGGCGTGAGTATCTCGGTTATGAGACGAGTCTGCTCGAAGCGCGCGTAGCGGTGCTTCCGCGCGGGCTGCCAATCACACTTTTGAGCGCAACCAAAATGGAACTTGACCCTGCGTTATTGGCGATTTGGGTGGACGAGCAAACACGATGGTCGAAAAGCGTTGGCGCACGACAGATCTTCGTTGAATACGGCCATCGAATTCCTCAAGGCCGACCTGACGTCGTCATTGATGCCGTTAAACGAGTTCTTCTGTCAATCGACCAGACCGCTAACACTCGTTGAAGCTGACGGACGATTCATGGAAGCTCGCTACGCTCGCATTTTGTTTGATTGGCCCACAGCTTAATGAAGGCGTTGATATGACTGGGCT
>JBDUEH010000074.1:0-8069 GCA_040002555.1 Gemmatimonadales bacterium
TCCCAATCGCGGTCTGACCGTGCGGCTCGCAGGTCAGGTAGAAACCGCGACCGTCTTTGCAGCACTCGAGAAAATCGCGTGGTGGGACTGGCCAGTCGAAAAAATCACACGGCACCTAGAGCTAATCGTCACTGGAGATCTCGGGGCGCTCGAGGCCACTTCTTGAGCCGGAAACTACACACTACGATTTGTACCGCTGAGGTAAAATCCGATTTTCATGATTTTCAAAAGGCTGGCACCGGCAAGACTCCTTTCACCAGAAACTGAGATCGCGGAAACGCAAAAGTCTCTCGCTTGAAATAGTGCGCTTGAGTTACCTCGACTCGTTCACCAGACGCAGCACAGTGCCAGGTCTCCAGCGATCGTGGCTTCGCATTCCCAAACGCGACTGGATTGAAAACACCAACGTTCACGCCATCTAGCGCATCTCTGGCCGACGGATACCGAAACGCTTCGACAGAAGCCTCTCTCATAGCGGTGCCGAGTGCCTGCGATGACGCGTAACTCGTCGGCGATGCAATTGCCCGGCGGTGGTCGGCGAACGGCGGCGCGACAAGATCGATACCGCGACCGGTTCGTACACGCGCAGTGAACGCAGTCAGCGCGGTCTCGAGCGTTCCAAGATCCGCCTTCGTTCCTTCGAGAAACAACAGGCGATAGTACGCCACCTCGGCAAACGCGGTTCGCCGGTCTTCCGATCCATACCAGATCCCGCGCTCGCGCCGCCCCCCGAAGCGAGAGCCGTGTCTCAACGGTGCATATCGAAACGGCGTAGAAAGCAGGTAGTGCAGTCGGCCGCTGGTTTGATCAGGCGGCTTGACGCGGTCGATCATCTCTTCGAGAAACGCCTGCTCCTCGAACGAGTCCACGAGCTTTCTGGTAGAGACTTGATGCTGGGCTTCAACCACTCGCCAAGGCGAGAGCTGGAGCGGGCGGACCTCAGAGTCGCCCGCGCATCGCGTCCAGATACTGGACGACATCGACGAGTCCCTCCACGGTTCGAATGCGATCTGCTGGAATTCCTCCGACATGGTCGTTGGCCGCATGCAGCCAGTCACGAGCTTTTACGTCGTCGCCACCAACGAGCGCATCGAGCGACCGGAATAGACGGAGGAAAAGAAGGGCAAGCTCTCCTTCTTTCGTCGCCGGATCGAGCGAGCGCCTGCCCTGGAGTCGCGATACCGATGCTTCGCTCGTCCCGATTATCTCCGCTAACTGCCTGTGCCTTAGCCCAAGCCTCGACGCCGCGCTCAGCGAGGCCTTTGCAAGGACCACGGAGGGATCAACTCCGGAAGCAATGCGGCCGATCATCTGTGGTGTCATGCAGATGCAAGATAATTAACTTTCCTTGCATCTGCAAGAAGGCGAAATCGGTTGACCCCCCTGGTTTCGTTTCCCCCTTAAGTCTTTTCTCAGCGCTCTCCGCTTGTCTCCGCGCGCTTGTATCTACCGGATATGAGGAAAAAAGGAGAGAATCGTGTTCGAGGCGGGACCTCGATAGTGGAGACTGACTCCGATCTTGATGAGACTTTGAGAAAGAGCCCGATCTGGAGAGAGGACGACGAGATACTTCAGAGCTATCCAGGGATCGGCCGATAGACTTCACTAATGCTCAGCGGTGAAAGTAGTCCTCGCCGTTAACGAATCCTGTCCCCGAACGACGTGACCGGATCGAGATCAACCGGTACGCTCGTCGCCTTCGCCAACGCAGCTTTCAGGTCCGCCGGCATCTTGTCGTACTTCGCAAACCAGCTCTCCGCCCTCTGGCGATCTCCCGTTGCTTCGATTTCGAGCAGTTCCTTCGCAAGCCTGGCGATCGCGCCCGGCATCCTTGCGTAATCGATCGTATATCGACCAGTTGATGGATCGCGCGTCACAGCGCCATTCTCGGTGAGATAATTGAACTGCATGATCTCGCCACGCCCGTGCGCCTCTGCTACCCCGAAACGAACTGATCGGAAAATTCCGGAGACATACGATGAGTAGAACTCGTTCGCACGTGACTTCGGAAGATCGCCATGCTCCATTAGCCAGTTCAGCGCAAACATTCCGACGACATCTGCCTTTGCTTCCTCTAGTGCCGAGTAGGTCGGGCCGATCGCTTCGGTAATTGCGACTTTGCCTTTTGATGTACGAGCGAATGCCGGACCGATCCCGTGACTCAGCTCGTGCATCACCACCCACGAGAGATAACCGTCCGTCGAAGCAAGCCTGGCCTGATCGGGGCGAATGAGCAGCGAACCGATCGGCAGCACTGAATACTTCACGCGAGCATCCATGAAGTTCTTGAAGAAAATCTTCTTCGTTCCCTTCGTTTCATGAATTCGCGGGTCGTTCGGAAGATTGTCAGCGACGGCCTGATATCCGTGACGCAGGTCGCCCGCCCGGTAAGGAGTGTCCATCATCTCCATCGGCGTTCTGTGCCCGGCGTTTGATGGCTTGTCGTCGGCCGCTAGCGGCAGCGCCTGCTGAATGTCTGCAACGTACTTCTCGAACGTCGCGAGCTTCTTGCTCTCGGCCTCGTTTCTGATCATCACCGCAGCGCCGTACGATCCCTTTACGCCGAGGAGGTTGTCGAGGTACGTCTCGTAAGGTGCAAAGATGATGTCGAATTTCGGGTTTTCGAGATCGACCCATGCGATGTCGCTGGCATAGTAGTCGTCGCTGAGGAGCGCATCGGCGCGAAGGCGAAGGAAGTTCGCGAACGCCTTGTCGTCGCTCAGAGCGGCCGCTTCACGAAGAGCTTTCGCTGCGGGCTCGAGCCATTGCCTGAACTCGACGTGATACGGAACGCCAACGAGATCCATACCCTGTCGCTTCACGACGGTCAGCGGATTGTAGATCTCCGCTTTTGTCGACGGGTGTGCCGCAACGTAGTCGTCAATTTCTTTCTGAGTGATGCCGCGAGGAAAAATTGATCCGCCCGGCGAATACGGGTCGGTGCCGACAAACGGCTTGTTTTCGTTGAGCAGATTGTAGCGGCTTCCGTTGATGAGAAGAAAGCGCCGAAGCCTCTGATCGGCGGCGCCGGAACAGCCTGCAAGACCGTTGTAGAGGGCGAGCGCGGCTGGATCGCTCTGGCGCCAATAGATGCTCTCGATGAACTGGCTCGCTTCGACGAGCTTCCTCACCAGCTTCACTTCCTTGGCTGAAAGGCCAGTTGTCACGAAGGGAGTTTCGATGCGGCGGAACTTTGCGAGCTGAGCGCCGATGTTTTCGTTCGGGCGTGGGTGCGACACGCATGAAGGCGACTGCGCTGATGCTCTCGCCGCGAAGCAGAACGCTCCAGCGATACACAAAGCCGAGTAAAGGAGTTTCATGAGTTGAAGCTAGTTTCGGGGACGCACGTTGGCGACGGTGGTGGACCGGGGCTGTAGGTTTATCGGCGTGTCCATAGAAACTGAACGCCTGACGCTCGCGCCCTACACCGCCGACAACGATACACAGACAATTTGGAGATGGCAGCGATGGCCCGATCAGCCGTGAGTACGGCATCGGTCAGCGAGAACTACGACGCCATCGCATCCGCTTACGCTGAAAATCTTTTCAACGAGCTCGACGCAAAACCTCTCGACAGGCATCTCCTCAATCGATTCGCCGAGGAAGTGGCGGGGCGGGGCTTGGTTGCGGATATCGGGTGCGGTCCCGGACAGATCGCTCGATACCTCAGCGACAGGGGTGTTCGCATGATTGGTATCGACTTGTCGGCCGAGATGGTGGCGGTCGCGGCAAAGCTGAATCCGAAGATCGAGTTTCGCGTCGGCGACATGCTGTCTCTCGACTTCGCCGATGCCTCCCTGAGTGGGATCGTGGCGTTCTATTCAATAATCCATCTCGAGCCATCTGACATCGCGGCTGCTTTTCGCGAATTCGAGAGGGCACTCGCGAAAGATGGAGTTCTGCTTGTCGCATTTCATATCGGAGACCACGTTCACCACGTTGATGAGATGTGGGGAAAGCCGGTGTCTCTCGATTTTCGTTTCCTGCGACCGTCGGACGTATCTGATGCTCTCGAGTTAGCGGGCTTTGTCGTCGCTGAATCGACCGAGAGAGAACCGTATAAAGGAGCCGAACACCCAAGCCGGCGATGCTATCTCTTCGCAAGGCCGTCGCGCGAATAACCTAGGCTATGCGGTGCTCGCTGACAGCGGTTTCGTCATGAGATCGAGATAAGCTGCCCTCTTCAGCTTGCCAGTGTCGGGGAAAACCGCCGTTCCGTTCGGTTTGAACCCAAACTTTGCGTAAAACAGCGGCAGTTCCTCGCGAAGATTTACGACCTCGATATCGAGCCACTGGCAGCCGGCGTCGCGGCAATGGGCTTCGACGGCATCGATGAGCACACGCGCCATACCTTTTCCCTGACACGAAGGATCGACCGACAATACGGCGAAGTGGCCGCGGTTTTCGTGAACATCCAGCCACACTCCGGCGGCAAGAGAGCTTGTGTCAGCGGAATCGATTACGATGAAGCACGAGTCCGGCGTTTCCATTCTCGATTTCACATCATCAGGATTGGTGCGATCGCCGTCGACAAAAAAGTCCTCGACCCGATAGGCGTTGTTGATGATTCGCACGAGCTCGGGGATATCTTTCGAGGTCGCGTAGCGTGTATTCATGATTCCTTGCGGTTGTGTGCCCAGGGTTGACTGTGGATAATAGCGATCCTGCGAGACCGGCTAAGCCTTCACCCAGTTCGAGAATTCAATGCGAATCCTGTTGAGCCTCATCGGCGTGATCATGATCGGCGTTGGGGGAATCTTTTTCCTTCAGGGAATCAACATCATCCCCGGCAGCTTCATGACGGGCCAGATGCAATGGGCAGTGTACGGCGGAGCAATCCTTGTCGGCGGAGTAACGCTCCTGATATCGGCAAACCGGAGGCGGGCCTGAAACGCTGTACTTAGGGTAACCCCGGCTGCCGTGTTCTACCTGATTCACCAATCCGTTCAAACAATAATTTGCGATATTTGCTGGATGAACACTTTGGTAAAATCGGTAGAGGCAGAGTTCCACCGATACAGGGCGCTGGCTGAAGGAGCGCTCGCACAGGCGCCGGACGATGTCCTCTCGGCAACAGGTCCAGGCGGTGGAAATTCCCTCGCAATCATCTGCTGGCACATTTCCGGAAACCTCAAGTCACGCTTCACGGATTTCCTCGACAGCGATGGTGAGAAGCCGTGGCGAGGGCGCGAAGAGGAGTTCGCGGACCGGACAGTGTCCCGCGACGAGCTGATGGCTAAGTGGAACGACGGCTGGTCCGTTTTGTTTGCCACGCTCGATTCGCTCGACGACGCGACACTTTCGCAAACTGTGAAGATTCGCAAACAGGACCTGCTGGTACACGAGGCGCTGCACCGCTCTCTCGCACACGTCAGCTACCACGTCGGGCAGATCGTCTACATCGCCCATGTGTTTGCAGCAGGTAGCTGGAAATATCTGAGCATTCCCCCCGGCGGCAGCGCAGCGTACAACGCAAATCCGTCTCACGACAAGCCGCGCGACCATGCCGCACGGAACGAGCATAAGCCATAGCTGGAATTTCTGATGAATACTCAAGACGCTATCAAGCTCTATCGGTACAACGCGTGGGCGAATCGCCGCCTGCTCGATTCCGCTTCGAACCTTTCTTCAGAACAGCTGACCCACGACCTGGGTGGAAGCTTTCCCACTGTGCGCGCGGTGATTGCGCACATGGTGCTTACAGAGTGGGTCTGGTTTCAACGATGGGCAGGGAAAAACCCGCCTGGTCCTCCCGACTGGGCCGGCGCGGACCTTCCCGACCTGATCTCTCGACTGCGCGACTTGGAACGAGATCGCGCGGAATTTCTCGCTGGCCTTTCAGACGAGCAACTCTCATCGAGAATCGATTTTACATACTTGAGCGGCGCGGTCGGCTCTCACGAGCTTCAGGACCTTCTCATCCACGTTGTGAATCACGGGACGTTTCATCGTGGCCAGCTTACGTCCATGATCCGACAGCTCGGTGTCGCACCGCGATCAACCGATTTTGTAGTCTTCAGGGCGGAAGAGCCCACATAGAGGGATAACGATGTACCACGTTCGGTCGATGGCAAGGAATTCGAGGCGGCGCAGGAGACATCTTCGTCATGAAGGCTGGCGAGATTCACAGTTTCAAATGCATTGGCAATGCTTCACTCGTTCAGCTCGACGTACACTTGAGCCCGACGTTCATTCAGGAAAATCTCGAGTGATTACACGGCCGGCTGCGAGAGTTCAACCTCAATGAAGGAGTGAAGAGATCATGCGGAAGCTCGTTGTATTCGAAACCGTATCTCTCGACGGATACTTCGCCGGACTGAACGGTGACCTGAGCTGGGCCCACACCAATGACGATGACGAGTGGAGCGATTTCGTTTCGAACAACGCCAGCGGTGACGATGGCCCGCTACTTTTCGGAAGAATCACATACGAGATGATGGTCAGCTTTTGGCCCACACCGCAGGCCACACAGTCCATGCCCAAGGTCGCCGAGGGCATGAACAGCCGCCCGAAAGTCGTTTTCTCGAAGACGCTCGAGAATTCGCCGTGGAACAACACAAAGATCGCACGCGACGCCGTTGATGCCGTCCGACAAATGAAGGACGAGTCGGGCGAAAACCTCGTTGTGCTCGGCAGCGGACAGATCGTGTCGCAGCTCGCGAGCGCCGGCCTCATCGATGAACTTCAGCTCGTTGTCGCTCCCGTAATACTTGGCGACGGTAAAAAGCTGTTCAACGGAGTAAACCAGAAAGACCTCACGCTGACAAAAACGCGAACCTTCAAGAACGGCAATATCCTGATTTGTTACGAACCCAAAGCGTGACACGCCTTTACACCGAACCCTCACAGATGACCGCAACTCACGGCGATTTTCCAACCATCGATGCAATTCGCGCGAACCGCGAACGCCTTGGCGACCTCGTCGTCACAACTCCAATTCGCCGGTTGATCGACGATGCTGTGAGTGCGGCTGTCGGCGAATCGACCGAAGTCTGGCTTAAGGAAGAGTTGTTTCAACGCACCGGAAGCTTCAAACCGCGGGGTGCTCTTTCTGTAATGCTCGACCTCAATGCCGATGCGCTGAAACGTGGCATCACGGGAGTCTCAGCCGGAAATCACGCCATCTCACTCGGCTACTCATCGAGGATACTCGGCACTACTGCCAAAGTTGTCATGCCGAAAAACGCGAACGCGTTTCGCGTGCAGATGTGTCGTGAGCTTGGGGCCGACGTTGAGCTCGTGGACGATGTGATCGAGGCCTTTGCGCGCGTGAAGGAAATCGAAGCAGAAGAGGGCCGAACTTTCGTGCATCCGTATGAAGGGCCAAAGACTGCTTTGGGCACGGCCTCAGTTGGAATGGAATTCATCGACCAGTTACGGGACGTAGGTGCGGGTCTCGATGCTCTCATCGTCGCGGCTGGCGGTGGTGGATTGAGTGCCGGCGTGGCGTGCGCGGTGAAGCAGATGAGTTCCACGACCGCTGTCTACGTTGTCGAGCCCGAAGGTGCGGATACCATGTACCGTAGCTTCAAGGTCGGATCACCACAGTCGCTCGACGCTGTTCGCACCATTGCTGATTCGCTCGGGGCGCCGAGGTGCGAAGCGTATTCGCTTGCCTTGAATCAGCGGTTCGTGGATGAGGTGGTGCTCGTGAACGACGATCAGATCCGCGACGGAATGCGGCTGCTGTTCAGGTCTGCGAAACTTGTCGTTGAGCCAGCGGGAGCTGCGGCGCTCGCAGCGCTGATGAATCCGCTCCGCGAGAGGCTCGAAGGAAAGCGCGTGGGGCTTATCGTTTGCGGGGCCAACATCGATGCCGTGACATTTGCCAATCAGATCCTCGGCTAGTCACGGAAAAAGAAATTCGAGAAACAATGTAGAGAACGCGCAGCGAGTCTCGACTTCTCTACGTAAGGCGCCACAACGGCACCCGTCCAACAGAGGAGATCGAACAATGAGATTCATGCTGATGATGAACGTTCCAGAGGGAACCGGCGACTATCAGATCAACGATTGGTCACCCGAAGACTTCAAGGCCCACATCGCATTCATGCACCGCTTCAACAAAG
>JBDUEH010000075.1:0-8049 GCA_040002555.1 Gemmatimonadales bacterium
GGCAGGCCTGGGCGAGATCGCGGCCGGTCACGATGCCGAGCTTCGATGCGAGACCCTGAAGCACAATCGCCATCAGGTTCGAGACGAGGATGACGCTGAGGAGCGTGTAACCGAACTGCGATCCGCCGGCGAGATCAGTGGCCCAATTCCCGGGATCCATATAGCCGACAGCGACGAGGTAACCGGGCCCAGCGAAGGCGAGCATTTTCCGCCACCACGTCCGCCCCGTGAGAGGGACGGACCGATAGACCTCTGCGAGTGAGGGGGAAACCCTGGCTCTGCGCCAGCCCTTATGTGGTTCTTGTGGTGGAGGAGCTAATTGCGTTGCCACTATTCGGTCATGAAAACTGTGGATTGATTGGTCTAGATAATAATAAGTTAGGATATACTAACTCTGGCGCAATAGAGAAGATAGGAGACCTGCCGTTCACAGACGGACTAGTCTGCGAGCGCGAGCAGACCCGACAAGATTCTCTCGGTCATGCCCCAGATGACGTAGCCGCGATGGTGGAACGCGATTCGGCTAATCTCGGTGTCCCCGGCCAAGACTCTTGCGTCCTTCCACACAGACCGGTCGAGCAGGGCCGAGAGGGGGACCCAGAAGCAGTCGGCGACTTCGGAACTCATGACGGGCTCAGGGACATCGCCGGCGAGGAAGACGAAAGGGCGCACTACCACGGCCGGCAGGCGAACGTGCCTCGGATGAAGATCGTCCAGCGCGGCAACCAGCTCAGCGTCGCCGAGGTCGATTCCCGTTTCCTCGAAAACTTCCCTGATTGCCGTATCGGCGAGCGTCTCGTCGTCCTTTTCTTCCCGGCCGCCTGGGAAAGCGATGTGGCCGCTCCACGGATCGCCCTCGTACTCCGCCCGTTGGATGAAAAACACTTCCGGCTCGTCGCCGGCGCCCATCCGAAAAACGATCGCCACGGCGGCGCGCCGCGCAGCATCGTCATGAACTTCAGTTGGGTTGTGGGACTCCAGCCGTTCGATGAGCCCACGCATCCGTGGCTCGGCGCGGAGGCGGTCCACCGGGCTCACATCACCGACGCTTTCATGTTAGCGGAAAAGAAATCCACGGCTTCCTTCGTCACGCTCACGAGCGTCGGGCTCACTTCGGTGAGCGGGTGCTTACCGCCGAGGGAGTGATTCACCCCATCGTGAATACTGAGTGTGCTGACTCCCTCGGACAGTGTGTTAAGCCGCTCGCATTCCGCGAAAGGAACTGTTTCGTCGTCGCGACCGTGCACGATCAGCCACGGAACACGGATGCTCGACGCGGCGTGCGGAATGTTGAGCATCGACTCTCCGAAATGCTCTACTTCGTGGAGGATATCCGTGCTCAGCGGAATTGACTGCTTGGTACGCGTATTCACGATGTCCATGAATCCCGTCGCTCTCCAGTCTGCGACGGTGCCATGAGTCCACCGGTTGGTGCTGGCGATCGCGGCCCAGGTTACGAGCGTCTTCACGCGCTTGTCTCGCGCCGCGTGCAAAATGGCGATTCCACCGCCCCGCGAATGTCCGAAAAGCCCATACTCCTCGTCGATCCAGTCGTGAACCCGCGCCTCGGCCACGACTGCATCGAGGTCATCGAGCTCCTGGAGATACGTGTTGTGGGTGAACGCTTCGGGGTTTGTGAAGTTCTCGCGATCCTTCCCGATTCCGCTGCCCGAGAAGTCGAAGGTGATCGAGCGAAAGCCGGCTTCTGCAAGCTGATTGGCGAGGTACGGGAAGAACGAGAAATGCGCGAACCCCTTGAATCCGTGGCAGATGACGACCGTGCCTTTCGGATCCGGGGGCAGACGAGCCTCGCCCCTGACGATTAGAGGGCTGTCGTCCCCGCGGTCGCGCCAAAGCTCGAATTCTTCGGTCTCCATCAAGACTCTACCTCACCTCCATCGTCCAGCCAGCCAACTATTCCCCGAGCCATCGAGGCGACGTCTTCATAGCCCATCTCCTGAAGCGTCTCGGCGGCAAACGCCGAGCGATTACCGCTTTGGCAGTAGATGACGACGTGCTTGTCGCGTGGAATCAGTGCCTCGACCTTAGTCTCCATCGAGCCACGCGGGATGTGAATCGCATTCGGGAGGTGAGCCAGGTTCCACTCGTATCGCTCGCGAACGTCGAGAAGAACGAGGTTCGGGTTCGTGTCGGCCATCGTCTCTTTCGGGGATACTTCCCTGATTTTCAGCTTCGCTTCTTCGATCAGGTCAGTGCCGCTCTTGTTGGTCATTCAGTTTCCGTTGAGAGACTTTCTAAAGGCTTCCTAATTCTAGTGCTCCTTTCACCCGCCCGTCACATGCAGAGAAAGGTCGGCCGCGTCCAGCTCGGCCATGGCTCCCAACGGGATGGTCCATTGATCGGCGATATGGCCAAATGGCGCCCCGGCAAAGCAGGGAATTCCGGCACTTTCTGCGGATTCGGCAAAGACGTCGTCGATTTTTCGGTTCTCTGCCTCGTTTTCATTGGCCGGTGGCTTGAAGTCGCCGATGACGAGCCCGGCACAACGGTGCAGGGCTCCAGCGAGGAGAAGCTGAGTGAGCATCCGATCGACCCGATAGACGGCTTCTTCGATATCCTCAATGACGAGGATGGTACCGTCGAAATCGACCGACCACGGTGTTCCCATCAGGGACGCGATCAGCGAGAGGTTACCCCCCGCCAGTCGTCCGCTGGCCCGGCCGGGTCGTAAGACCTTCCCGCCGGAGACGACTCCGCACGAGTCTTCATGACGTACTAAAGCCTTCAGGAGAGACTCGCGAGAAAAATCGGTGAGCGTTCCGCGAGCTGTCGGTCCATGGAAGCTGACGATTCCGCATTCGCGGTAGATCGCGGCATGCAATGCCGTAATGTCGGAGAAGCCGATCAAGGGTCGCGGATTGTTTCGAAGGGCGGCGTAGTCGATGTCCGGCAGGAGTCGCATTGCGCCGTATCCGCCGCGAACGCACCAGATTCCGTCGATCGAGTCGTCGTTGATGGCGCGATTGAGATCGGACACCCGCACGTCATCTGTTCCTGCGAGATAGCCGTGAAGCGCGTGGGCATTTTCGCCCAGCACGGGTACCCACCCGAGAGCGCGAACGTTGTCTTCTGCCCGATCGACGTGTGCCTTGTCAGGGAGAATCCCTGCCGGAGCAACGAGCGCAATTCGCGCTCCTTCCTCCAGTGGCTTGATGCTGCCGAAAAGATTTCTCTTCATCGTCCTCGCAACGTACGTCTCCGATTGCGATTTGCAATCAGTGGCACATGCATTGCGGCCAATGCTTTAACGACGAGAAGGAGTTGCGGTGGATAAGGCTAAGCACGACGAGGAAC
The DNA here is from genome assembly GCA_040002555.1 of Gemmatimonadales bacterium. GTDB lineage: Bacteria > Gemmatimonadota > Gemmatimonadetes > Gemmatimonadales > Gemmatimonadaceae > UBA4720. Next base: position 3,316 of record JBDUEH010000075.1, read on the forward strand.
AAAAGGATAACGCGGCCCGGACGGATCAATCGAATACTGATGAAACATCTGGCAATCGCAAAGAAGTCATGAGCGAGTCGCACCCCGATGGGGTTGGCAAGCAGAGCTCGGCGAGCAGCGGTACGACATCGCTCTCGGGCGAGTCGTCTGACTCAAACGAAAAGACTGCACCTGGTGGCGTAGAAGGAGCGAGCGGTAACTCCTAGGTACGGCCGCGATCAGAGTCGCAGAAGCGAAGGGCCGATGAGAATTTTTGTCGCAGGCGCAACGGGCGTAATCGGCCGGCGCCTCATCCCGATGCTCGTAAGCGCGGGAAGCGAGGTAACGGCTGTTGCGCGATCGAAGGCGAAGGGCGACCAACTCGAGAAGCAAGGCGCCACGCCTGTGGAGGTCGACCTGTTCGACGCGCTGGCCGTCAAGGATGCAGTCGCCGGTCACAGCACAGTTATAAACGTGGCGACGCAAATCCCATCGGGATCGAAGATTTTTCTTCCTGGCGCGTTCAAGGAGAACATTCGTATCCGCATGGAGGCGTCGAGAAATCTCTCCAATGCCGCCATTGCGACGCGTGCTCAGCGATTCGTGCAGGAGTCGTTCGCACCAGCTTATCCCGATCGCGACGACGAATGGATCGACGAAGACGTTCCGATCATGCCGGGGCATTACATCGAATCGGTGGTGGACGCCGAGTCGGCCGCGCAGACTTTTACGAGGAGTGGTGGAGCTGGCGTTGTGCTGCGATTCTCCTGGCTTTACAGCCCCGACTCATCGCTAACGCGAGATACAGTCAACTTCGTTCGAAGAGGCATCGCTCCCGTGTTTGGAGGAGGAGAAGCGTTCATGTCGTCTATCTGGGCGGATGATGCTGCGTCGGCAGTGTTTGCTGCTCTGCGCGTTCCGGCTGGGGTTTACAACATCACCGACAACGCTCCGATGCGGCGTCGTGAGGCGTTCGATATTCTCGCGCGCGAGCTCGGCGTCAAGCGGCCGAGGATTTTGCCGACATGGCTATCCAAACTAACGGGCTCGGTTGGAGACACGCTGGGGCGATCGCATCGCTTGTCGAATGCGAAGTTCCGGCAGGCGTCGGGCTGGATTCCGAGAGTGCCAAGCGTGAAGGAGGGGTGGAGGTTACTCGCCGAAGAGTTGAGCCGGGCATCCGGAAAATTGTCTCACGCGTAGCTTTGAGGCGTGAATGACCTCACCATTGCCGGCATCGCTTCCCTTCCCTGGATAATCTCGCCGATCGTCACGGCGATTCGGGTCAGTCATTCGCAGACGCTCGATGACGAAAGCAACGATCCTCCTCAAGATCCGCCGCTTGTAAGCGTCGTTATTCCGGCGAGAGATGAAGCGCGCAACATCGAGCGATGCGTTCGATCAGTTCTTACGAGCACTTATCCAAAACTGGAAGTGCTCGTAGTGGATGATCATTCCAGCGATGGAACCGGTGATATCGCTCGGAGCATTGCGACCGGCGATGCGCGGTTGAACGTGATCGACAACGCCGATTTGCCTGACGGATGGTTCGGCAAACAATGGGCGTGTCTCAACGGCGCGAACGCATCGCACGGCGAGATCATCTGCTTCGCGGATGCGGACACTACACAGTCGAGCGACCTGATAACTCGATCGGTCAATGCGATTCTGCGGCGGGGTGCGGATTTGTTTTCGGTCGCCGGCAGGCAGGAGCTTGGCAGTTTCTGGGAGCGCCTGGTTCAGCCGCAGATCTTTTCGATCATGCTCGTGCGATACGGCGGGACCGAAAGCGTGACCGATTCGCTGCGTGTGACTGATAAGATCGCGAATGGTCAATGCCTGTTCGTCAAGCGCGACGTGTACGAATTGTTTGGTGGACATGCGCTGGTCAAGTCGCATGTTGCAGATGACATGATGATGGCGCAGCGATTTTTCGCGCGTGGAAAAAAGGTCGTTCTCGAGAAGGGGGTCGAGCAGTTGTCTACGCGGATGTACACATCGCTCAGCGAGCTCGTTCATGGCTGGGGGAAGAATGTCTTCGCTGGCGGGAGGGATTCGGTTCCAATGGGTTGGGTGGGGCAGATCTTCTTTCCCTTCTTTTTGTTGCTCGCGCCTTTGATCAGCCTGGTGCCGCCGATCGTTCTCCTTTCGAGCCTGTTTGTCACTTTGCCAAATTCGGTTTTTCTCTGGGCGGCGATATCGAGCCTTGCATTGCTCGTGTGGTGGGTATTCGCGTATCGAACGGCTGAAGAGTCGCCCCTGTACGCGTTGTTAAGTCCGCTTGGGGCAGCGGTGGTTTTCTACATTTTCTTACGCGCGTTGGTGAGAGGGCGGCGCGTGGCGTGGAAAGGGCGAGAGTATTCGCACTCTTCTACCCAGGATCAGGCTTGACCGGATCGAGCCGCCGACGGTCTCCGTCTTTCGCGACCGGCGCGGCCTGAACGATCACCTGCGCTGCGGGAGGAATCTCAATCCCCTCTACAGCGAGCGCTTTTCGAACGGCTGATAGAACGTGATCCTGAGCAATGAGCACGTCTCCCATTCGTGACTTGCTCCACCAACGCGCCTTGAGCAGCACCATGGAGTCGTCGAACGCAGTGATGACGACATCGGCCTTCGGATCTGGAAGAACGTCTTTCGTTTCCTGAAGCACCTTCTCGATCGCCGTTTTCGCGCGAGCGGCAGCGTCGCCGTTACGGACATTGAAATCGTATTCGAGGCGGCGTGACTCGAACGCTGTATTCACCGTCACCGAATTCGTGAACAGATCAGAGTTCGGAATGACGACCCGGCGACCATCGTAGGTCTTGAGCCATGTCGCCCTGATATGAATGTCTTCGACGGTGCCTTCGTACTTGTCGTAGATGATCTGATCGCCGATGCGGAACGGCCGCGAGATGAGAATCAGAATTCCCGAGAGGAAATTCTCGAAGATGTCCTTGAAGGCGAATCCAATCGCGATGCCGCCGATGCCAAGCGCGCTGACGAGATTGCCAGGAGTGAATCCCGGAAAGGCTGCCGCGACCGCGAAGAGAAGACCCAGGACTACAATCGCGCCGTGCGCGATTCTGCCAAGCGCGAGGTTGAGTGTGCGATGCGAGCTGTCGCTGCTGGCCGCTCTGGCCAATCCGCGACGAACCAGGACGCCGGTGTAGTAGAAAATTATCGCGAGAACGACCGCAAGCATGAAGCGCGGAATCGAGGCGACAAATCCGCGGAGCATTACATGCGTTGTGTTCCAGGCGTCGTTCATGTCCATGAGAATCGGGGATTGCAAGGCGTTACCTGAATATAAGACGGAAGAAATGTCTGGCACGCGCCATGGAATGATGTCTTATCCGCGCTTGCCTGTTTCTACCCTGCTCGCGTGCAATCGCTCGTGGCTGCGGCCCGATTTCTCCAAGACGCAACATCCCTAGAGGGGATCACCCGGCTTCTGGCCCAGTTGGGGTTTGACTCGCGCTCGATAGCTCTGACAAAAGAAGAAGCGGCATCCATTGGCCTGCCGGCCAAAGACAACTGCTTCACCATAACTCAGGGAAAAGATTCGCGGCGTGCGCTCACGTTTGCCATCAGCGGCGAAAGCGAGCTGAGGCCCGAAATATCACGAGTGGCAAATCGGCTCGCAGCCCGCGCGCCGCATCTCCTCTGGGTGATTACCGCTTTCGATCAAAAGCGTGAAGAATTCGCAGTCGCCGCAACAGAGCCCCGCAAATCAGGCGCTCGCGTCGTCGCACTCGTAGCAAAACCTCACCAGATCGTGGACAGCGACGCCGAGACTATCTGCGCCCTCGCGGCGGCGACCGGTGACTCGGACATGCTCCTTCACGCTCGCTGGCTCGACATACTCGGCCGAGACAGCGTGGGCCGGCGATTCTTCAAGGCGCTTGAAGCATGTGTGTCTAAACTCGCGACCGACCTTCGTCTCGCTTCCCCCACCGACGCGTCCGAGCTGGCCTTGCTCTACACGTCGCGCCTCTTGTTCCTCTCCTTTCTCGAAACCAAGGGTTGGCTCGACGGCGACCACGGATTCCTCGGCAATCGTTATGCGGATTGCATGGTTCAGGGCGGCGGGTACCACCGGAGGGTGCTTACTCCCCTCTTCTTCGGAACTCTCAATACGGAGCCGAAGAATCGAGCAGGTCGCGCGAATGCATTTGGCCGGATCCCGTTTCTGAACGGCGGTCTGTTCTCCAGATCTCCACTCGAACGACGTCACGCCGACTCCTTTTTCTCCGACGAATCGCTCGGTGACCTCTTCGCAGATGTTCTCACTCGCTACCGATTCACCGCCCGTGAAGACACGACGACATGGTCGGAGGCGGCGATCGATCCGGAAATGCTTGGCAGGGCGTTCGAGTCATTGATGTCAGTTGCAACGAGGAAGACAAGTGGTGCGTTTTACACGCCGCAAGCACTCGTAGTCGAGCTCACTCGATCGACCTTGTCGAATGCTTTGAGTGGTCCGATCGTGTCGGCCGAGTGTGTGGGTGAGGCCTTGTCCGGGGAGGCGCTTTCCAAACGGCAGGTTGAATACCTGATCAGCAGGCTCGACTCGATACGCATGATAGACCCCGCATGCGGATCGGGCGCATTTCTCGTTCACGTTCTCGAAGAGTTATCGAACCTTCGTCAGCGGCTGGGCGACTCACGCGGATTGCACGATATTCGCCGCGCGGTGCTCACCAACTCGATTTTCGGCGTGGACATCAACCCGACCGCCGTCTGGCTGTGCGAATTGCGATTGTGGCTCTG
>JBDUEH010000076.1:0-8013 GCA_040002555.1 Gemmatimonadales bacterium
ACGTTATCGTCGGAGCAGTTGCGACAGGCATGGTGCCGTACGAGCAGCTCAGAGCGTCCGACCCGCTTGCAAAAGCACTGACTCTCTCCGGACTTTCCACCGCGAGCTGGATTCTCTCACTCGGCGCTGTTGTCTCTTTGAGTGCCGTGCTCCTCGTGTTCCAATACGGGCAGCCGAGGATTTTCTTTGCAATGGCACGCGATGGGCTTCTGCCAAGATGGGCAGCGAAGGTTCATCCGAAGACCCGCGTTCCGCATATCACGACTCTCCTCACCGGCATCGCCGTTGCTGTGGGCGCGCTGCTCGCCGATGAGAACGAGATTTACGATCTGACTAACATCGGAACGCTCTCCGCCTTTGCGATTGTTTGCATTGGAGTTCTGGCGCTTCGATATCTCGAGCCGGATCGCCCTCGTCCGTTCCGGGTGAAGTTCGTGTGGCCTGTCACGATACTGGGAGCCGCCGCTTGCATCTACACGATGTTCGGACTGCCTGGCCGCGCATGGGAGCGTTTTGGAATCTGGCTCGTGATCGGAATGATTCTCTATTTCGGATATGGCTTCAAGAATTCGACCCTGCGCCGCGCGCGCGAGGGACGAGTCGCAACCGGTGGAACCTGAAGATGAATTTCCTCCGCAAAACCACTCTGACACAGTGGATTCTCTTCTCGATGCTCCTTGGCGTCGCGATCGGAATCCTCTGGCCGGATTTCGCCCAGCAGTTGAAGCCGCTGTCGAACGTGTTTCTGAGGATGATCAAGTCGATTATCGTGCCGATCATCTTCAGCACGCTTGTCGTTGGAATAGCTGGACACGGCGACGACATGAAGCGTGTTGGGCGCCTTGCGTTCAAGTCGATTCTCTATTTCGAAGTTGTAACGAGTCTCGCGCTCGTTGTCGGTCTGTTGGCGGTGCACGCCGTAAAGCCAGGCGTTGGAATTGTCCTGTCTGCCTCTGCGGAGCAGGGAAAGGAGCTCGCGGCGAACACGCAGACCGCAAGCGGTTTTCTCGAGCACCTGGTCCCGGCGAGCTTCTTTGATGCTGCTGCGAAGAATGAAGTGCTCCAGGTTGTCTTCTTCGCGGTGCTGTTTGGTGTAGCTCTCGCGCAGGTCCCCATGGGCCGGCCAAAAGAAATGGTGCTGATCGGCATTGAAGGTCTGTCTGAAGTGATCTTCAAGTACGTCGGCATCGTCATGAAGTTCGCTCCGATCGGAATCGGGGCGGCGATCGCTGTCACAGTCGGGCACAGCGGCGTGTCAGTTCTGCTCAACCTTGGCAAGCTTGTCCTGACGCTCTACGGCGCGCTTGCCGTGTTCATCGTTCTCGTACTGCTGCCGGTTGCAACTCTGTTCAAGGTTCCGCTTCGCGCTTTCGTGAAAGCGGTGAAGGAGCCTGCGCTGATTGCGTTTTCAACCGCTTCGTCGGAAGCAGCACTTCCTCGTGCGATGCAGGCCATGGAGCGCCTCGGCGTTCCAAGAAGAATCGTCGCCTTCGTCATGCCGACCGGCTACTCGTTCAACCTCGATGGGTCAACGCTATACCTGGCCGTCGCATCAATCTTTGTCGCGCAGGCAGCGAACGTTGATCTGTCGATTGGACAACAGCTTACGATGATGCTGACGCTCATGGTCACGAGCAAAGGTGTTGCCGCGGTTCCGCGTGCATCGTTGGTGATTCTGTCTGGCACGCTAGCAACGTTTGGACTTCCGCTCGAGGGAGTAGCGATCATCCTCGGCGTGGACGCACTGATGGACATGGCAAGGACGAGTGTGAATCTCGTCGGGAACTGTCTCGCATCAGTCGTGATGGCGCGATGGGAAGGCGAGTTCGTTCCCAACGCCGCCACTGAAGGGGCTGCGACGGATGCGTAGGAAGGGAGGGCAGGCGAGAAGGTTCGTTTCTTCCAACCTTAGCGCTTCGAATTCGTCGAGCTCGTCGTACTCGTAAAGCTTACGAGAAATGGATTCGCGCGTAATGCCACCTCGGCGCTTAGCTCCTGTCGAAGGGCTGCGAAAGGCGGACCGAGAAGCTCATACGGCACAGCAGTTGACCCGGCGGCCCTTTTTAGCTCTTGCGCCGCACCGTCCCGGTCGCCAAGGCCGAACGTAACCATGGCTGCGTAGAAATACGCCCACCGGTCTCTAGCCGCCGAGGTAATCAGCTCGTGGTGTATCCGTATGGCTTCGTCGCGTTGTCCGTTTTTCGCGAGAGCAAATGCAAGTATGCCGTTTGAGCGCAGGTCATGGTGCCGCATCGCCTGATTCCGGATTGCCTCGGCAGCTTCGGACCAGCGGCCTTTCTCACTCAGACAAAGCGATCGAGTAACTGCTACACGCAATAGAGGAGGTGTGAGGGCAGCAAGGCTATCAAGTGACGACATCGCATCGTCACACCGGCCGATCACGTACAAAACCTGGGCGACTGTCGCTCGCGCAGTTGGCGAGACTGGATTCTCTTGTGCGGCGAGTCGTGCCTGTGCCAAAGCCTCGTCAGGCCTGCCAAGCGTAAGCAGGGCATTCGCGAGGTACTCTCGCGTATGAACCAATGTCGGATCGAGAATCAGGGCGCGATTCAATTCCTGCTCGGCGCGCGAGAGGTCGGTACCCCAAAAACTCTCGATCAGGCCGAGCGTTGCGTGTCCCTCGGCGAGGGATTGATCGAGGGCGATCGATCTTTGGGCTGCTCCCCGAGCGAGCGATTCGAGCTCGTGCAGTGAAAGCGACGTGCTGTTGGACATCGCCATGCGCTGGTACATCGTCGCGAGGCCGGCGTAACCTGCCGCGAATGTCGTGTCGAGCTGGACCGCGCGCTCCAGAAACCCAAGTGCAATCAGCGCAGTGCTGTCGTTGCGAAGGAGGCTTGGATCAATTCCCCGCCGGTAGAGGTCATAGGCTGCGACATTCATTGTTGTCATGCGAGCCCTTGGGACCTTGGGAGGGACTTGCTCCCCAGTCGTGTAGGCAAATGTTGCAACCGCTGCGACAATCATAGTGAGAGCGGTTCCCGCCAAGGCGAGTCTCGACGGGGGAGAAATCATTCGGCGCGGGGTGTCTCGCTGGGCTCGTTCCAGCACGACAAAATGCGACATCGCCGACACCTCCTCACTCCGGGCTTTCAGCTCTGCGATCCGCTGGTTAATCGCCTCGATTCCTCCATCCCCCAGCTCCTGTGAATAGATGCGCTTATAGTGCTCCCCGTGTGAGATCGCTGCAGCCGGATCTCCAGAGAGGGCCAGCGCGCGCATCAACTCGGCAGCATTCCGGGTGCTTATCGGATCGCTTTCGCAGAGCTTCCGCCGCCACGTGACAGCGGCAACGTGGTCCCCTGATCCGTGAGCATCACGCGCGAGTTTTTCAAGCGCATCGCAGTAGCGGTGAGCGAGTCGGTCGCGCTGTAATGCAACCCACTCTTCGAATTCACGAGTCTCGCTCAGGTAGAAGCCGTCGAGAAAGGGCCCCCCGTAGAGCGCGACGGCCTTTCGGAGGTTGCCGGCTCCCAGCTCACGCGCGAATTCCCCCACGTCGCTAGTGATCAGCTCTTGATTGAGCCTGAGTGGGTTTACTCCTGCGAAAATCGAATCGTCAATCGAGTTTCGAATTGCGTATAGCAACTGGTCGAGAGAGTGTCTCGCTTTTTTCTGAGTCGAGTCAGGCCAGAAGAGAAGGAGTAGCTGGTCGCGGCTCAGTCCGCGTTCGCCAGCACAGGCGAGTGTCGAGAGCAGTGCGAGTCGTCGCCGCTGTTGACGTTGGTCGGCAGCACGGATTGCCGCCGAAGGCCCCTCGAGCGAAAGGCTTCCCAGCGTTTCGAGTCTATAAGGTGTGCTAAGCTCCATGCTGGTTTCCGTTAACGATACTGAACGGCTAGAAACAACACAGGTGTCCCGGTTGCGGCAAGATACCCATGTTTGAGCGCGCTGTGAGTCAGTCTGATTTAGGTCTGACTGAGGTCTGATTTCGGGGTGAGGGTGCCATGTCATTTTGCCGATGACCACGCTACGGGGACTCGGATCTCGAGTCGGTTCTCCGTTATCCCAAAGCCGCTTCGAGCGGGAGGTCGTATGTCAGCCAGTCGTTGGGTTTTTGTCTTAGCGGCCTTGGGCGCACTTGGGGCATGCTCTGATCGGAACGATGCCACAGGCCCCAACAGCAATGGCCCGCCGCTCATTCAACTCGTGATGCGCGTGGACGGTCCCCAGGACGTATCTGGAGAGCCTGGTGAAACGCTTGCGGATTTTCCGCGCGTGCTGGTCACAATGGCGGATACGAACGCTCCCGTCGCAGGCGTGTCCGTGACGTTCTCGACACCGTTCGGCGGCCCGTCGCGAACCGTCATCACCGATGCGCAGGGAGTTGCTCACTTCGGCAAATTCACGTTCGGCACCGACCCGGGCATCCAAGAAGTGGTCGCAGTCGCAGAACGGATTTCTTCGTCTTTGATATTTTCGGGATACGCGACGAGCTTGTTGCCTGAGCGCTACGATCTTCAGCTCATTGGCGGTAGACTGTTGCCGCAAGACTTCCCTGGTAGGAAGATTGTCGGCGGACACTACCTGCTCATGACCGACGGCACCTACCATTTCTACTACGATGTTGACGTTGTCAGGGGCACGTTCCCGCCAGCTCCATTCGGTCGATACATCAGGTCCTTCAACACGATCGATTTCTACGTGGCGGGACCGGTTGGCTTTTTCTACCAGAAACGCAATAGCCCATTCTCCAGGGGAACGCTCGAGGGCGGCGCTATGCAGGTGTTGTACGAAGACTACATCGATTTTGAGAATGAGGTTTACGTTCGGCGTTGAAGTCGCGAACAAAGTGGCCGCTCAGTAGAAAAGGGCCCGCGGAATCAAGTGTCAGGAATCGTCGTGTCCCCCACGTACGTCCGGAGGAGATATGCCCGCACCACGAAACAGAATATCACGCTTCATGGACTCGCGAATGCGACTGGTGAAGCTGACAAGCGCCATGGCGGTCGGCGGACTGATCGTAGCGTTGTCGGCTTGTGCTGGGTCAACTCCGGTTGATCCAAAGGGGCAATCAGTCGAGCGGCCGAGTCCTCCGGTCAAATCACCTGCGACCGCTCCGCCATTTAAAGCGCCGTCCAGCCCAGCGCACATCTACCAGGAAACGAACTCCCTGTACGCGTTTGCCTACACGTACCATGGCGGTATTCTGGTATCGCGTTATGTCTTGTACGACGACGGGTCGTTTGCCCTGCAATTTGCGAGTCCCGCGTACGGTTTGTTCGAGTACCTCGGGAAGTACGTGCGGAGTGACAACGAGATTCGGCTTTTTTTCAATGATGCAAACCTGGGCGGACCATGGGAAGCTCTCGGAACAGTTGAAGGAACCAGGATACGGGTCGTCTACAACGGAATCATGATTGGCGCGGACTTCGAAAACGGCGTGTATCAGGAGTCACCGGCCGGGCCGTGAACGGCGCCTATCGTGTAGCTGCAGCCTGACTCAGGCGCGCGAGCGCTACCGACACGGCGCCGCGAGCGGCAACAATCTCACCGCCACGGATATTCGCCCCGGGCACCGCTGATTTGAGTCGCTGTTCGAGCCTCTTCCGAAGCAGCGAGCCCTTCTGGAGAAGACCGCCGGAGAAAGCCACCGGTACCGAAGCTCTATCATCTCCGAACAGGCGAAATGCGAGCGCTCTCACGTGCAGGACCAGTTCTTCGACTGCGAGTCCGACCAGCGCGTTGGCTCTGATGTCGCCGTTCGAAGCTGAGTTTAAAACCACGGGTGCAAGCGCAGCAAACTGTTTTGGAGTCGCGGCGATCGCCCACGGAATCAACTCGGTGACTTCGTTGAGCTGAGCGGCAGTCAGTATAGCCCCAGTCAATTCAGTTGCCGGCTCGCGACCGTCCGCCGCCGATGCGACAATGGCCAGCGCTTTTCTTCCGATCCACGCGCCTGATCCTTCGTCTCCGAAGGACGGACCCCAACCGCCGCACCGTGCCTGGAGGCGTGACGGACTCCGTCCGTGTGCGATCGATCCAGTGCCCGCGATAAGAATGATTCCCGCCCCCTGACCGAACGCATCGCTGAGAGCGATGTCACCATCGCCCTCGACGAGCACTTCATCGGCAAGCTCGAGATCTTCGAGGGCCGCAGTGAGGGCCCGGGCTTCAGCGGGGCGCCCAACTCCAGCGACGCCGGCAACAAGAAGCTTGACCTTGTCGTCGAGCATCGACGCTTCATCCAGCGCCCGGCGGAGAAGGCCTCCGATTATCTCGGCGCAATGATCCGCGCGTCCTGGCGCCATTGCCGAGCCGGCACCCGTAACGTCAGCGAGTTGATTTCCATCCGTAGCGGCAAGAATCAGCCGAGTCTTGGACCCGCCGCCATCAACACCGGCTACAAGATCAATCATTCGGATTTGCCGCGCGGGGACCGTGCGTAAACGATGAAGTAATACCGACGAGCATTGTTATAGTAGTTCCGATCAGGACGTACCATGGCCATGCGATCTTGCTGAAATCCGTCAGCAATCCACTCATGGAGGGGAAAACAGGCAACAACTGCTTTGCGAACACGATGAAGGACATGACCACGATCGCGACGGACATTCCCAGGATAGCGTCACGCTGGATTGCCCGAGTCCACAGGATGCCGAGGAAAAATCCACCCAGCAGCGCTCCGTACGTGAATGAAGCGATCGACAGCGCGACGACCACAACCGGCGTGCCCTGTTCCTTGTAGAGCAACGCACCGCCGGTAAGAACTACGCCCCACGCAAGCGCGCTGAGCTTGCCAAATCTCAGCGTCGCCGCGTCGTCGGTGCCTCTCTTCGAGAGCGGAAGGTAAATATCGTGCGTCGTCGCCGCGGCCAGCGAATTGATTGCTCCTGAGTGCGTGCTCATCGTCGCAGCAAGAATCGCGGCGAGGATCAGACCAACCAATCCCGGCGGCATGTATTGAAGTATAAACGTCGGGAAAATCGAATCAGGAGCGGCAAACGGCTTTCCGCCAAACAGCACGAACAGGCCGACACCGACAAACAGGAACAACGTGAACTGGATGAAGACGACGAATCCACTTCCGATGATCGCCTTCTGGGCATCACGCAGACTGCGCGCGGTGAGCAGGCGCTGGACGATGAGTTGGTCAGCGCCGTGCGATGCCATTGACAGGAACGCACCTCCAAGCAGCCCGGCGAAGAGCGTGTGCGGCCGGTTGAATCCCATGTACGTGTCGATCGCCTTGAGCTTTCCCGATGCAGACGCTACGTCAATGATGTGCGACCATCCACCATCGACGCCGTGCCCGATGAGGATCACCGCCGAAATTCCGCCGACAACATAGACACTGGCCTGAAGCAGCTCAGTCCAGACAACAGCTTTGATTCCGCCCTTGTAGGTGTAGATGATCGTCAGAACACCAAGAAGCAGAATCGCTGCCGGCTTCACGTATTCGCGAGGCATCGTTCCCTCGAGAATCAGCGCGATTGGAATTGCAGTAGCGAACACGCGAACCGAATCGGCGACTGCTCGCGTCACCATGAACACGATCGACGTGAAGCGCCTCGTAGCCAACCCGAACCGTTGCTCGAGCAACGCGTACGCCGTGACGAGATCCCCGCGATAGTAGCGGGGAAGCAGCACGAACGCGACGACGAAGCGGCCGATTATGTAGCCGGCGACCACTTGGAGAAATCCGAGGTTGCCGACGTACGCGAGGCCGGGAATGCTGATGAAAGTCAGCGCGCTCGTCTCGCTCGCGACCACCGAGAACATCACGGCCCACCACGGTATCGACCGCTCGGCGATGAAGTAGTCGTTCGCGCTTTTCTGCTTGCGGCCTATCCAGAGACCGAGCGCTGTCGTGCCGGCGAGGTACGTAATGAGGACAAAAAAATCGAGGGCGGTGAAATGCGCTTTCATTTCACCGCCCTCGATTCGAGGATTCCGAGGGACGCCAACTTATGCGCTGAACGAGCTACCGCAGCCGCATCCGCCGGTGGCCGTTGGATTCTTGAACGTGAATCCCGAGCCCTGCATCGATGT